>DASTOZ010000176.1:0-11596 GCA_035762365.1 Pyrinomonadaceae bacterium
GAGACATCAAGTACATTCGAATCAATAACGGTGAAACCTTCAGTCTTGATTTCAACGTGAGCGGCAAAAAGCGTGGCTTGCAAGTGAGCACCTCGTACGAGTTTGCCTCGAGGAAGTCGCAGATGCTGACGTGGGAATAGACTGTCGTATGAGTGTAGTCGTCGAAGTAGTCGCGGTATGCGTAGTAAAAGTTGGGTTGCAAGACCGTGATTGTGCCGCCGGGCTTTAGTTTGCGGCGGAGTTGTTCGAGTACGGAAGCGAATGCTTCCTGCGGAACGTGCTCGAACAGGTTGCTCGCAAACACGAAATCGACCGAGTTGTCGGCGAGGAACGACAAGTCGTCGACAGGGCCGACATGCGATTCCACGCCTGGGTCCAGGTGTTTTGACAATTCCGGCCAGCGGTCCTGCGCGATTCGACGTGCTGCACTGACGTTGTTAATGAAATGACCGTAACCTGCGCCAAGCTCGAGAACGCAGTGGTCTCGCGAGATCTGCGATTGAAAATAGTGTTGGACGAGCGTGCGCCATAATATCTCGCGCCGTGGATCGCCGGTGAAGCGTGTCTCGAAGTATCGATCGCTCAACGCGCGTCTCCTCGCCAGCCGAAGAAGATTCCCCTCATCATTCGAAAACCGACTGCCATCGCGCGGCGCGTGTTTACGTTCCCGCCCTTGCTGACGCCCACGCGGGGATGAAACGTCACCGGACACTCGACGACAATTGTGCCGATGCGCAGCGCAGTGTCGAGGAAATAGGCGTTGAACTCCAGATTGATTGTTGGATTGAGGTAGGGAAGCAGACGTTCCAGCGCCTCGCGGCGGATTACTTTGTACGTCGTGCCGACGTCGGTGAAAGTTCCGTGGCCCAGGTGTTTTATCTCCAGCAACTTGCCGACAAAGAAGTTGCCATAATACATGAACGTGTTGAGCTGGGTATCGTAGGCTCGCAACTGTTCGACGATTCGCGTCCCATTCACGATCTCCGCGTGCGGCAGGTACGTCAGGAACTTATCGATGTCGCGGGCGCGAAAAGTTCGGTCCCCTTCGCAAAGCACGATGATGTTCGCGTCCTCGCACTTCAACGCCTCCTGAAAGCAGCGATAGACACACTGGCCGTAGCCCGGCTTCGTTTCGTTGTAAACGATCGCGCCTGCTGCCTCGGCATTTTCGAATGTGCGATCCGCGCTGTTGTTGCTGACTACGATTACGCGTTTCACTGACGGGTGCTCGCGAAAGTCGCGGACGGCGACGCCGATTCCGTCCTCGTCGTTGTAGGCCGTGAGCACGACCGTTACCTGCGAATCGAGCGTCTCTCCAGACTCGTCTCCTTCAACCCAACGCGGGCTTCGACGTTTCCGGCTGAGCATGAAGATCAGATCGATCCCGCACAAAAGGATGCCGAGACTGGTTGGAATTCCGCTGTACCAGATGACGTCCTGGTTCCATTGAGTGTAGGTCGGGCCAAGCTGAAGCAACAGCCGGAGAATCGACATCAGGTTGCCGACGAGGTACAAGGCGAAACCGAGAATGACCAGCAGAACGCCCCAGAGCAGGAAAGGCGCGGTCATGGCCCGTTGCAGCGGGGCTAGGCGGCGTTTAGCGCCGGGCGATTGAGGCATATGTCAGTGGTCCGTCTTCACGCAGCGGATCGATCGTAAATCTGGTTTCAACTGTCGGGCGATCGGCGGTTCGCAGGATCATGTGAGTGGCTTCAGTCGGTTCGCATTCAGAGTTTCCCTTGTGAGACAGCTTGTTGATAACCGGATCCGTGCACAACTTGCTTTCGCTATAGAACTTTACTGTCATCTCCAGGTATTCCGGATAAACGATGATTCCACGGCTGTCGCTCGAGAGTTTCGCCAGTCGTGCGGCTGACTCGATCTCCGGGTTGACTCTTCTGATTAAATTCAGCACACCCAGTTCGGCAAAGCCCCAGAGCAGGATTAACGCGAGCGCTCCGAGTGCCAATTGCATGCGGGACCTTTGTTCGGCGAGCCTCGCCAGAAACCCGCCCGTTACGATTGCGAAGGGCGGTATCGCAGGCAGGATATACCATTGAAACTTTGTTTGGACGAGCGTGTAGCCAACAAAGACCATCGCGGCGAGCACGATCACGACAAACGAACGCGGGCGTCGCGCGAAGATCAACGCGAAGGGAAAAATGAACGCCCAGGGTGAAACGAAGTCTTTCAGGACCGAGAAGTAAAAGCCGTAGCCTCGATTGAACTCGTTTATGTTGGTCTTTGCGCGACTGATTACGTGCGCTGACAAATAACTGTTCACGAATGCGTCGCCGTGTTGCCGGTACATCAACAGGTGCCAGGGGGCCGCGATGAGCACTGCGACAGCGATACCCAGCCATAACCAACGGCTGCGAAGTATGGCCCGGAAGCGGCGGTCGATCAGACTCGCGACGAGCAGGACCGCGGGTGCTATTAATCCGGCAGCGCCTTTTACCATCAGAGCCATCGCGCAGCTCGCGCCGGCGAGTACCCAAAAGCGTTCGTCTTCTTCCGTGCGGAGGTAAGAATAAACCGCCAAGACGATGAAGAGCGTCAGCATCGTGTCGGTTGAGCCGAACCGCGCGTAGTAAACGAATAGCTGCGTTGAGAGAAGGATGAGCACGGCGAGGATCCCCGCCGTTTGGTTATAGATTCTTCTCGCGATCAGGAACGCGAGGAGCAACACCCCAAGGCCTGAGAGCGCCGAGGCGAAACGCGCCCAAAACTCGGTTACGCCAAAGATTTTGAATAGCAGTGCAGTGGCCCAGAAGTAAGCGGGAGGCTTTTCAAACCATACGCGTCCGTTCCAATGCGACGTGAGCCATTCGCCGCGCTCGACCATCTGCTTCGAGACTTCCGCGTAAATTGCCTCGTCGAAGAAGACTGCTTTACTTCCCAAACGCCCGAAGAGGATAGTAACTGCGAGGACAATCAGTAGCGCCGCCGTGAGTCGCTTCGGGGTCAGTATGGAGGTCATCTGCGCCGCTATCATAAACAAAATCCGTCTTTTTAGAGCCGTCGTAGTGAGTTATTACGCTTTGAATGTTGAGCGGGCATTTCACCGCAAGTGCGCGCTGGCGAGCAGTGGCGCGGGGGTTAAGTGTTGGTTTTTAAGGGTTCTTAGTGGCATAAACCTTGCCGCAGGTCTAGGGTCTTTGTACATCGCGGGAGGAGTTCGGAGTGGCAGCAGTTCTCACTTTAACTATGCCGCGCGCCGGTTGGCTGCGCGGGCCTGCTTTTGACCTCACGTACATCGCGGGCATCAGCGCGTTCGCTGTACTCGCGGGTGGGCTAGTTGTCGCCAATCCGAGACTCTTTCCTGCTGCGTTCCTGCTCAACGCCTGGTTGCTTGGTTACCACCACGTAATTTCCACCTTCACGAGACTCACGTTTGACCGCGACAGTTTCAATGAACACCGGTTTCTCATCACTTGGTTGCCGCTCATCGTGCTCACACTGGTCTTTGCCGCGTGCGCGTTGTTTGGCGGATGGATCCTGACGACGGTCTATCTGTATTGGCAATGGTGGCATTACACGCGCCAGTCGTACGGCATCTCACGCATCTATCAACGCAAGGCGGGAATCACTAACGACCTGCTCTCCAAATCGGTAATCTACGCGTTGCCGGTTTGGGGCATCCTGCACCGCTCGTTTCAAGCGCCGGAGCAGTTTTTATACACGGACGTCAGGGTATTTCCGGTGCCGTTATGGTTGGTTTCCGCGGCAGGTCTGGTGGCGTTCGTCACACTCGTCTGGTGGCTGGCGCAGACGTTCAAATCACTCGTGCAGGGCACGCTTTCGATCGCGCACACGCTTTATATCGCTTCGCACCTGACTGTCTTCGGACTCGGTTACATTGCCATCGAAAACATCAACCATGGCTGGCTGATCCTAACCGTTTGGCACAATTGTCAGTACATCCTCACGGTCTGGATGTTCAATAACAACCGCTTCAAGAACGCGGTTGATCCGAAGCATCGTTTCTTGTCGTTTATCAGCCAGCGGAGCAGAACTGTCACTTACTTTGCCGTCTGCCTCGCACTCTCGACGATCTTGTATTCCATTCTACAGTTCTCACTCGGATGGCTCGTGGTCGCGACGGCGACGTCCCTGCCGCTGTTCGCCATCGCCTTCCAGGCAATCAACTTCCATCACTACCTCGTCGATGCGGTGATCTGGAAAGTGCGACGCAAACCGGTCCGCCAAAACTTCGGCATCACTGGTTAGCTTCGGCGTTGGGCCGTTTAGTTCCGATCAGACATTGATTCACGTAGAGTGGACCCAGCTTGCTTCCGGCATGGTCAAGCATCCGCAGGAGTCCGTGGGTGGGTTTGAGAACGAAAGGGAAAAGATGAAGACCGATGTGCGCGCTGATTTCGATTCCGTTGGCCTGACTCCAGTGTCGCAGCGATGACCAACTAGGCCAGTTTTCAAGACCGAGATACGGTCGGATTCCAAGCGCGTTTGCTAGCCGGCACGACCAATGCCAGAAACGATTAGGGCAAGTGAGGACGAGTGTTCCGCCTGGTCGCAACACGCGAACGAGTTCCGACACCGCTGTTTCCGGTGAAGGCGTGTGCTCGATGCATTCAGAAGAAATGACCACGTCGAATGTCTCGTCGGCGAACCCGAGGCTGGTCACATCGCTGGCAACAGTTTGCGAGAGGCCTTTCTTCCGCGCTTCTTTCAACAGGTTTACGCCAATGTCGACGCTCGTCACTTCTGCACCAGTGCTGACCGCGCGTCGGCTGAAATAACCAGTACCACAACCGGCGTCCAAGAGTTTGAGTCCCTGAAGGTTCTTTCCGCCCAACAATTGATCAAAAACCACTTCGAGCCTGCGTTGCAGGTCGTAGTGATTCATGATCTGGTCGAAATCTGAAGCAATAGAATCGTAAAACCGAGACTTGTCGTGAGCGGTGTTGTGCGAAGTCTGTTCGCTCATGGCGTTAGAGCTGCTCCTTCACGACAAAGTGAGGACGATTCAGGTTGGAAATGTACAGCCGGCCTAAATACTCGCCGACGACGCCCACGGTTATTAACTGAATCCCTCCGAGAAACGAGAGCAGACCCGTCATCGACGCCCAGCCATGAACGACCTGCGACGACGTGGCCCAAATAACAATGATGTAAACGAGGTATAGGAACGACAACGCAGACACTGAGATACCCAACATTATCGCCATGCGCAAAGGGATGATCGAGAACGTCATTAATCCGTCGACGGAAAGACGAATCATTCGCTTCCACGTATAGCTCGAACGTCCGGCCATACGACGCGCCGCCTCGAACGGAACGTAGACCGTGGGAAACCCCATCCACGGAATCAAGCCCCGCAGGAACAATTGCGAACCAGCGCTGTGCAAGACCGCATCGACAACCGTTCGGCTCAGCAGACGAAAGTCGGCCGACCCGTGCGGCACATTGACGCCTGACAGCTTGACCAGAATCCGGTAAAAGAGATTCGAGCTGATCTTCTTCAGCACCCCTTCCTTGTCGGTTTTCGTCCGCACTGCCTGGACTACGTCGTAACCTTCAGACCATTGTTTGATCATCTCCGGAATCAGCGACTCCGGATGTTGTCCATCCGAATCCATCATGATCACGGCGCCGCCACGAGCTTCGGCCAGGCCCGCGAGAATCGCCGACTGATGTCCGAAGTTGCGAGTGAACCGCACGCCACGAACCCCTGGATACTCTTTCTTCAACCTGACAATGGTGGACCACGTGCGATCGGTGCTGCCGTCATCGACAATGATGATTTCGTGGTCCTTGTCTGCCAGCTCGAAGGAGACTTTTTGGACGAACACCGGCAGCGACTCTTCTTCGTTGTGTGCAGGCGCGACGATCGAAATAAGGGGCGGGCGCTGAGGAGGTTCGAGTTCGGTCGCTTGTCGCGCGCGAAATCTCGGTTTGGTTGGTCGTGGCGTGGCCATGCTCATCTTAGACTGACCTCGGGTGGCCGATCGGGACTCTGCCGGGATCTGTAAACTGCGAATCCGGAAGTTTCGCCAAGGAAATCGTAGCGCTCGGAAACAAGCCGAACGAGCTCCTGAGAATACGGCGTATTGTACTTATCCGCAGCATGATGGATCACTATTTTTGGCGGCGAATTGATGATGGTCTGTTTTACCTGATCGAGCTGTTCCGGAGTTCTGATCCCGAGCGCCGTGTTGTAGAAGCGAAACGGGTTTCGCCGACCCGACAAGAAGTAGAGCTCTGCGTTTGTAGGCAGGGCGAAGATGCTGTCGTTTGGAGTCGTTTCAGCCTCGATCACTTTCAGGATCGCCGAATATCGTTGTCTTTCATCGGCGTCGATCTTGAGGGTGGCACGGGTTATCGAACTCTCCGAATTGGTGAGGCGGCTGATATTTCGGCTGCCGCTAAAGAAGTCGGCGAAACTCCCCGGCAGAGGCTGTCCGGCATGATAGTAAACGGAAACGAACGACAGCAGGATAGCTGCGACAACTACCACGTACTGGATGCGCGACTTGTTGATTGATACCAGCCACAATAGACCAACCATTGTCAGACCAGCCGTGTAATAGAGGTAAATGGGGATCTGAAAGTGTACCGACACGATCGCATAGAAGATCGCGAGTACCGGAAAGGTGTATGCGATCGGATTTGCCGTCCTGTTGCGGGTGAGAAAACGCAGCAGCACCACGCCGTGAACAAACGCGAGCAAGGGTAACGCAATCCAGTACAAACCGTTCGGTAGTTCTGCGAACCTATGCATGTGAAACAACGCACTGACACCAGTAACCACGAGTTTTCCGTAGAGTTGAAGACCCATGAAGGGGAGCTTTGTAAGACCAATCGCGCTAACGACCGTGTCGTTCAGCCACGCCTGCAACGATCCATGAATAACGTGGTACAGCACCAGCGGAAGAGCAGCGATGATGCCGCCGCTCGCAAGCTGACCGACGATTCTCACGACCTTGGAATTCTCGGCTGTGGTCTTCATAAACAACCAGCCAAGGAGGAGCAACGGACAAAAGCCGAAAAGAACAAAGCCAGTCACGTCGGTGTTCTTTGCTAGATACCAGGCAAGACCAGTCGCCATGATCGCGATCAGCACGCGCGCCGCGATAGGTCGTCGAGTGCGATCTGCTGATTGCACCTCCAACAACAAACAAGTCACCACGCCCATACAGGCCAGAACCCCGGAGACTTGCCTGAATAGCACGAGCATTCCGACGAGAAAACCCACCACGACTAGCCGAATTCCTGAGTCGCGAGGAATCCAAATAATGGCACAGGCAATCAGCACAATAAGAAACAGGCTGTACCAATTGGAAGTAGGGTTCAGAAAGTTAACGACTCCAAGGGCGTTTATTGTCACCGCGGCCACTGCCGCAAGTCGCCGCCGGCCACTGCGATAAAACAAGATGAAGATCAGCATTGCCTGCGTGAACGCGAGCAATACGAGTGGATAACGCAGACTCAAAAGGTCCAACCCGAAGACTCGGAATGCAGCAGCGTTGACAAAATTAATGTAGCCGGGGTGAATGTCCTGGATCTGAAGGTTGAGTACTTCACCGTTCAGTAACCGTTGAGCGACGTGAGCATAGTTGCCTTCATCGGGCGCGTACCAGAAACGGTCGTGAAAGAACCAGAGCAAGAGCGCGTTTGCGCCGGCGGCGCACAATACGTCGAAGATCAGCCACGCAATGGGAAGGGGAGGCGCAGCCGCTGTTGAGTTTGGCTTCACAATTCGCGAAGTATATTCCAACTGAGACCAGCTAATTGTTTGAAGTTGTTAAGGAGGCTTGATTCGAGTGCAGAATCGTTCAGTGAGGCGGGCGCGCCAAACACGCGCTCGCCATGACTGAAGATGCGTTGAAATTAATCTATCGGGCTCACCGTGCGCGGCGCTTCATTACGAAGTACAGAAGGCCGAGAACGATGACTATCACAGCGACGATAGTCGTCCAGTTTCTCATGTCAGTGCGCAGTCGTGGTCGTCTTCGCGCCACGAAATTGTAGACCGTGCTGCTCTTCCTCCTGGAAGAATTTCACTGCCTTGACGCCGTACTGCCGCAACCGCCGGTAAAGCTTGCTGCGGTCAATACCCAGCGCCGCGGCGGCGCGCACCTGGTTGCCGCCAAACTGCTGGAGCACTGTCAGGATGTAGCGCTTCTCGATCTCGGCGAGCGGAACCGTGTCGTTCATGTAGGCCTGCAACACCGATCGAAAATCATGAAGATCAGACGGTACGTGGTTCGCTATCTCGATCGGAAGATCCGCCACGTCGAGCTCGTCTTCCATGCCGATCGCCAGGGCGTACTCGATCGCGTTTTCCAGCTCACGCACATTGCCCGGCCACGGATAATCGCGCAGCGCGCGCATAGCTTCCGGCGTAAAGGAGCGCACCTGCTGTTGTCCCATTCGCTCCGACTTCAAACGGAGAAAATGCTCGACGAGCAAGTCGACATCGTTACCGCGCGTGCAGAGTTCCGGCAACTGCAACGGCAACACGCGCAAGCGGTAATAAAGGTCCGGACGAAAGCGTCCTTCCGCTACGGCTTGAGCGAGATCGCAGTTGGTTGCCGAGATGATGCGCACGTCGATCGCGATGTTTGCGCGCGCGCCGATGCGACGCACCGTGCGTTCCTGCAACACGCGCAACAACTTCGCCTGTGCTGAAAGATTCAGGGCATCTACTTCGTCGAGAAACAAAGTGCCGCCGGATGCTTTTTCAAAGAGTCCGCTGCGGTTCTCATGCGCGCCAGTGAACGTGCCGCGCTGATGACCGAACAGTTCGGCTTCGATAAGTGTGTCCGGTATGGCTGAACAATTGATGTCGACGAAGGCGTTGTCGCGCCGCGGACTCAGGTCGTGAATTGCGCGAGCCGCAAGTTCCTTTCCGGTTCCGGTGGCGCCCGTAATCAGGACCGATGCATCTGTCGGGGCGACGCGCTCGATGACCGAGAACAGTTTCTTCATCGCCGGCGATTGGCCGATGAGAGTCGGAGTTCGCGGATTGTTTGTTCTGGGACTTTCCTCCACATTGCCAGCTACCGTGCTGGATGGGGAGAGATTGTTTGTCTGGTTGGTGGACCAACCATCGATAGCAGTGGGAGTTGCAAGGGGCATTAACTAAATTGACTCCTGTACGGCGAAAACGTCAAATCGTTTGCTTGAATGAGGATCCTCGCGCCGGATTCGACCTTTGGAGCGACTCCTTTCGAAGCTGAAATTACAAAACGGCTAAACGATTACAGGTTCCGAAGACTTGAGTTCACAATCTATGACTGGTGACGCTTTCTATTACGGTCAGACACCGTTCGGGGGCATGGGCGACCGTGATTCGATGTTGTGTTTACTAAGGAACTGACGAGACCGTTACCGGTTTTGGGTAAAGCTCAGGAAACTGCTAACTCGAAAGTCCCCGGACGCTAGTACAAACCAAGCCAGCTACACACGTTTGGCAGAGATGCCATTTGAATCATCAGCCTCCATGCGCACGCTGGTAGGTTATGAAGTACAGATACAGACGCGTCGCTCCCCCGCAACTCCGGGGCCATTGATCGCTTCGTCAAAAATCCCACAAAAAGATGACTTCCCCGTGTTCTTTATAGGCGTGGCGTCTAAGATGTGGACTCAGCTTCTAGAATCGAGACGAAAACTTGCGTGTGACGGCGACTCTAACGCTCATTTGTAAGTTGGTCTGTTCGCAGAAGCACACACAACTGCATTCGAACGCGGCGTTTTGGACCACTGGAACGCTCACCACATTCGGTCTTTTAAAGTCGTGAAGGACAAATCAGGAGAAACGATGCTGGCTATCAGGCTCTACGTGTGTGCGTTGACGCTCGGGTTCCTCGTTCTGGTAACGATGGACCGGGGAATCGGAATGCTTGAAGGCGTTGTGATTACCTGCGCCATCGTCTACTTGATTCTCGACGCTCGCGCGGACCTCAAGACGTTCCAAACTGAACTACGACAGCTCGAGCAGTTAGAAAAGCATCTTGCAGTGCTTCTATCGGACTAGATCATGAACGTCATTGTCATCAATGCTGCCGTTGGTTTGCTGACCGCAATCGTGCTCCACGAGTTGGGCCATTTCGTTGCGGCGCGGGTTTGTTCCGTGCCAGTGAAACAGGCGGGCCTGGGTTGGGGACCGAAGCTTTACGGCGTTCGGGTCAGTCAGGTTGACTACCAACTGCGTCTGTTGCCGATCGGCGCCTACATTCAAATGGATATGCTGGCATTGCAGAGCCGGCCGTTGATGCAGCAGTTGTTTGTGCTTGGCGCAGGCATCGGCGTGAACCTGACGCTCGGTCTTCTGGCGTGGGGATCGCTGTTCGGCGCACTGAATCTAGCGCTCGCCATTGGCAATCTCGTGCCGCTGTATCAGCTCGATGGATGGAAGAGTGCGATGGTGATCTGCCGGCGGATGTTTGGCCGTCCCAGTCCGCTCGTTGAATGGATCCTGACGATCGGCGGCGGCGTAATCGCGGTTGCGGTGCTGATAAGGGCGTTGCTTAACTTCTAAACCACAACGTGCATTTATGACTTACTGGGGAAACATCGATAGCCGCCGGCTCGCACGCGCCTACGTCGCGCTGGCGTTCGCCCAGGACGTGGCGAAAGGCTACATCAAGGAAGGATCCGAGCACGCCTCACTTCATCCGCTGCTGTCCGCGCTCGATATGTCCGCGAAGTTGTTGGAAGAGATTCTTGAGGATGTACTGCCGGAAGTAGAAGAAGTCGAACCACAGATTACGCAGATCATGTAAACCGTCTTAGGTCTTGGGCCTTGGGTCTTCGAAAAGACCAAAGCCCAAAGACCCAAGATCTGCTTGACTACATACCCATTCCGCTCATACCGCCCATACCGCCCGGCATTGCTGGGCTGCTCTTGTCGTCCTCGGGAAGCTCAGAAACCATCGCTTCCGTCGTCAACATCAGGCCCGCGATCGACGCCGCATTTTGAAGCGCCGTGCGCGTAACCTTCGCCGGATCGATGACGCCCGCCTTGACGAGGTCCTCGAATGTCTCAGTCGCAGCATTGAAGCCGACGGTCTCGCTCTTCTCATTGCGAATCCGTTCGACGACAACTGCGCCTTCCTTGCCGGCGTTCTGAACGATCTGACGCAGCGGCTCTTCCAACGCACGACGAACGATGTTGACGCCGATCTGTTCATCGGGATCGCCTTCGCCGTCTTCGTTGATGTTGAATTTCTCGAGCGCTCTCGCCGCTCTCACCAGTGCGACGCCGCCGCCCGGAACGATGCCTTCTTCAACCGCAGCGCGGGTGGCGTGCATCGCGTCCTCGACGCGGGCTTTCTTTTCCTTCATCTCGGTCTCAGTCGCCGCGCCGACTTTGATCACCGCGACGCCGCCGACGAGCTTCGCCAGCCGCTCCTGCAATTTCTCGCGATCGTAGTCCGAAGTGGTGTCTTCGATCTGCGCGCGCATGGTCTTCACACGGCCTTCGATGTCGCCCTGCTTGCCGGCGCCTTCGACGATCGTGGTGTTGTCCTTGTCGATCGTGACTTTCTTGGCGCGGCCGAGATCTTCGAGCTTCACGTTCTCGAGCTTGATGCCGAGATCTTCGCTGATGACCTTGCCACCCGTGAGAATC
>DASTOZ010000177.1:0-3063 GCA_035762365.1 Pyrinomonadaceae bacterium
GATTATCGAGAGTTGCGCGGCGTAGTTCTTGTCGTAAGCGTCCCGTTGGTTCGCGTGGTGCCAATGATGATATTCGGGCGAAGTGATCACCCATTTCAACGGGCCGAATTTGATTCTGACATTCGAATGAAGCAAGTACGCGTGCCAGGAGTAAATCAGTGCGTGGGCTGCGATCACCGGGCCGGAAAAGCCGAAGACGAGTAGCGGTAGAATAGAAGCGCCCTTAGTGACGATCTGATCGAGCGGATGCACACGCGCCGCAGCCAGCCAGTCCATTTCCTCGATCGAGTGATGAACGGCATGAAACTTCCAAAGAAATGGCACGGTGTGGAAGAGACGGTGCGCAAGGTAGAACAAGAGATCCGCAATAACAAGCGCTTCGACAAGCTGAATCAAAAACGGTTGAGACGAAACGGCGACGCGTAATTGTTCCGGCACGACTTGGGCGAAAATAGCGCCCGCACCGAGTACAAGAAGCATGATGCCGACCGCGATGAGCGCGCCATTCACGAAAGTGTAAACCAGGTCGAGGGTCCACTTCGCGCGCAAGATTCGCTGTTCCTTACGGAGAGCGAATACGCGCTCCAGAGGCACGAAAACAGCGGCGACGAGCAGAAACTGCCAAACGTTAATTAACTTCATGAGAGGTTCCGGAGACGCGGTGCGTTTGGGTGTTACCGGTCTTTTCCCATGGCGGCAGCCATGGCGGCGATGATTTGATCGGTGACGCGCTTCTTGTAGAGCTCGTCGAGTTTGCCGGGGGAAAGGTCGAAGTCGACCGGCGATTCTTCGATCCGTTTGATTATCGTTCCTTCGGAGAAACCTGCCTGGACCAGCCGGATCACGCCGTCGTTATCTAACACAGGAGTCTTCTCGAGCTTTGGCGTGGCAGCACTGCCGCTTTCACTTTCCGGTTTGATAATTCGCACACTAGCGGATCCGGTAACTACTCCATCACTAACATTCCCGCCGTTCCCGGCGCGTGACTCACTCCTGGATTGCGAACCGCCGCCGGAACCAAAAATACTTGTCCCTGAGTTTTGCTCTGCGCCGTTCGCGGGCTTCTTGCCTCGATTAAAGAACGCTTCATCTGAGACCCACTCGTCATCACTGATCGTGAAGGTCGCATCCTGCGTTGCGAGCATCGCCAGGATAATGTTCTCGCTCACGCCCTGACGTTTGAGCTGGATCAGTTGTTCCGGTTCGAGTTTGAAAACGCTCGGACGGTTATGAATGATGGCGATGACTGTCTTCTCTTTGAAACCCGCCTTGACGAGTTTGACCACGGATTCATTCGTAAGCGGACCTTCACTCGTCTGCTGGCCGCAAACGCCAACTACGAAGAACGACAAGGATAAGCAAGCTGCGAAAACTGCTCGTTTCATTTCGCCGGTTTCCTGGTTCGAACGGTTGTTCGTTTATACCGGTAGCTGATCTTCTTCACGTAGTTGCGCGTCTCTTGATACGGCGGTACGCGGTTGCCAAACTTCGCGACGGCGCCTTCGCCTGCGTTGTAACTCGCAAGCACGAGATCGACGCGGTTATTGAAACGATTCAACAGCTCGCGCAAATAACGCGTGCCGCCCGAGATGTTCTGCGCCGCATCGTGCGGACGTCGCACGCCAAAACGAGCTGCCGTTCCCGGCATGAGCTGCATCAACCCGCGCGCGCCTTTCGGCGACACGGCGCCGGTGTTGAAGTGCGACTCCTGTTCCATCACGAGAAAAATCAAATACGGATCGACGTTGTACTTGCTGCCGTTCACGCGAATGAGCCGATCGAGTCCTGCTCTTCCCGTGCTCCAGCCGCGCTGTTTCTTGCCTGTCTGCGCGATCGTTTCGGGCGCTTCGAGCTCGATGCGATCGATGCGGCTGCGGTCGATGAACATCGACATACCGCCGCGCTTGTACCACGCACCGGCCGGCGACTCAGAAGCACTGTCAGCTTCGACGCGCGCGCCGCCTTTCAGATAGATCCAGACCGGTTGATCGTAGTTTCCGCTTTTCGGCGCAGACTCCGCGACGACTTCCGGCGTGACTTCGAAATGATCGTCGTCGTTCGTGCTCTTGGGTTCGGGGGCAGCCGCGGGCTCGAGCGTCGTGCGTTCGACCTTCTTGACCTTTTCTTTCGGCAGGAAGTTACTCATGCTGCCCTGCCGGTACCAGACACCTTGCGGAGTCTCCGTTGCTTCGTCTACGACGAGCGACGAACCATTCGCGAGTTTGACCTTTATCTCTTCACGGGCCTGCGAATATCCGTGACTGGAGACAAAGGTGACTAAGATCCCGATTAGAAGCAGTCTTGGAATCATGATTACAGTTCCAACGGATCCGCTAACGATTTCTCAGGCGTCTTTTCCTGGTGCGCAAACGAGTGCGACGTACCGAAATAGTTGCTCCACGCGATGTTGATGATCTGCGGCGTCAGCTCGAGGCTGTGATTCTCAAACTTGCAAATGTCCGTGGCGCGATCGAGCAGGTCTCGCGGTTCGCAACCTTTCATCTGCCGGCGCTCGGCTCGATACTTCGCCAGAATGTGGTCCAGTATTTTTTGCTCGACCTTGATGCCGCGCTTGCCCGCCTGATAACGGAAGATATCGGAATACGCGTTTGCCGTAGGCGGCTCGACACGCGCGCGATAACCCATACGTCTCAGGAACGCCTGGTCGGCGAGATCGTTTTCGTCGAGGTTAGTCGAGAACACGACGAGCTGTTCGAACGGAACTTCGATCTTCTTTCCGGTGTGCAGCGCGAGATAGTCAACGCGTCGTTCAAGCGGGACGATCCAGCGGTTCAGCAGATCCTGTGGCGCAACGCGTTGACGGCCGAAGTCGTCGATCACGAGCGTGCCGCCGTTCGACTTCATCTGGAACGGCGCTTCGTAAAACTTGGCCGCGTCGCTCCACGTCAGGTCCGCGTTCTCCAACGTCAACTCACCGCCGACCACAACCAGCGGACGCTTGATCATCACCCAGCGGCGATCGAAATCGAGCGGCGTCTCTTCCGCTGGAAAAGGTTCGTGGCAGTGTGAATCGAACACGCGGATGATCTGCCCGTCGATCTC
>DASTOZ010000178.1:0-8448 GCA_035762365.1 Pyrinomonadaceae bacterium
TGGCGCGAAGGGAATTGTTATTGCCGGCGTCGGCAACGGCAACATGAACAAAGCGTCGCTCGACGCCGCGGCGAACGCGGCGAAAAAGGGCGTGATCGTCGTGCGAAGCTCGCGCGTCGCAACGGGCACGGTCGGCAGGAACGTCGAAGTGAACGACGACGAGCTGGGTTTCATCGCGTCGGATGAACTCAATCCGCAGAAAGCGCGACTGCTCTTATCGCTGGCCCTTTTGAAACAGCGATCCAAGTCTGACATTCAAACCCTGTTCAATACCTATTGAAAGGTCTGAGTCATGATCTGGATCGAGCTGGTCATTTTGCTGGCGTGCATCGTGATAGGCGCCCGCCTCGGCGGCATCGCGCTCGGCGCGATGGCGGGAATCGGCCTGTTGGTTTTCGTCTTTCTCTTCGGACTTCCTCCCGGTGGTCCACCTCCCTCTGTTTTGGGAATGATCATCGCGGTCATTACCGCGCTCGCGACGATGCAGGCGGCGGGCGGACTCGACTACCTCGTCTCAGTCGCGGAAAAAGTCATGCGGAAGAAACCGCAGTACATCACGTTTGTCGCTCCCGTCGTGACGTATGTGCTGGTTGCAGCGGCGGGTACGACGCACGTGATCTATGCGGTGCTTCCGGTGATCGCGGAAGTGTCGCGCACGGGCAACGTCAGGCCGGAGCGTCCACTCTCGATCAGTGTGATCGCAGGGTTTCAAGGCGTAAGCGCGTCGCCAATCTCAGCGGCCACAGTCGCGATGCTTGGGTTTCTGCTGACGCAGGGAATCTCGTTGCCGCGGTTGTTGGCAATTACGATCCCGTCGACGTTTCTCGGCATATTGATGGGAGCGGTGTCGGTGGCGTGGCGCGGAAAGAACCTGGATGCCGATCCGGAATATCAACGACGGCTGGCGAGCGGCGAAGTGAAGATACCGGAACCGCCCGCGGCGATCGATGCCAGGGACCTGTTTCGCGCGCGCGGCTCGATGATGTTTTTCCTGCTGGGCATCGTGCTGGTTGTGCTGATCGGAATTTTTCCGAACTTGCGACCGGTGTACGAAGTCGCCGGCGCCAATAGTGTGACTGATACGGACCAGGTGAGCATGAGCATGGCGATCATGATCGTGATGATCGCAATTGCCGGACTAATCATGCTGGTCTTCAGGGCGTCGCCGGAGGCCGCGTTGAAGGGCACGATCATGCGCAGCGGCATCACGGCGATCATCTGCATACTCGGAATCTCGTGGCTCGGTTCGTCATTCTTCGAAGCGAACCGGACTTCGATCGTCGGCGGTATCGAGAGCGTCCTCCAGACGTATCCGTGGACATTTGCGGTCGGGATGTTTGTGTTGTCGGCCATGCTCTTCAGCCAGGCGGCGACGGTGGCGATCCTGGTGCCTGTCGGACTGGCGTTGAGGTTACCGGCGACAACGCTTGCCGCGTTGTATCCGGCGGCTAATGGCATCTTTTTCCTGCCGACTTATGGCACGTTGTTGGCCGCCGTGTCGTTCGATCAAACCGGAACGACGAAGATCGGAAAGTATCTTTTGAATCACAGTTTCATGCTGCCCGGGCTGATCACGATCATCTCGACGATCGTCATCGCCCTCTTACTGAGCCGCATCCTGTAATGAAGGACCAGCCATGGACATAACCGCATTTATGGATCGTTTTCCGCTTTGGTCCCTGCTGCCGATCACAGTCGGTATCGCGCTTCTTTCGGTGGAGGCGGGCCGTCGACTCGCGGATTATCGTAGTCAACATTCCGCTGAAGAGAAGGAGTCGCCAGTTGGCGCCATGGTTGGAGCAACGCTGGGGTTGTTGGCATTCATGCTGGCATTCACGTTTGGACTGGCAAGCACGCGCTTTGAGGCGCGACGACAGATCCTGTTGCAGGAAGCAAATGCCGTTGGCACCACTTACCTTCGCGCCGCCATGTTGTCGGAGCCGATGCGAACCGATGCGCGTAACCTACTGCGTGAATACGTGGATGTTCGAATCGAGGCGGTCCAGCCCGGCAAGTTGGAACAGGGCATGGCGAAGTCTGAAGAGTTGCATAACCGGCTCTGGGCGGTAGCGACGACTGCTGCCGACAAAGAGAAGAACGTTATTACGTCGCTCTTTATTCAAGCACTCAACCAGGTGATCGACCTGCACGCGACGCGCGTGATGGCTGGAGTGCGCAGCCGCGTGCCGGGGATCATTTGGATTGTTCTCTACCTGTTGCTGGTCCTCGCGATGGTGATGCTTGGCTATCAGTCAGGCCTGGCAAAGAGCAGACGTTCACTAGCGGTACTTGCCCTGGTGATCGGCTTCTGCTCGGTCCTCTACTTGATCACGGATCTCGATCGCCCGGGTCAGGGCCTCTTGCAAACCAGTCAGGAGGCGATGACCGATCTGCGGCGGTCCATGTGAACATCATGGCGCGGGCGGCGGCGTTTTCTGTTGAAATCCCCACTTGAAAGAACTCAGCACGAAAGCATGATTGGCGCCGTCAGTGCGACCACCCTGGCCTCCCACTGACAACGCAAACCAAATGTTCTCGGCGATTCTACGTTCCAGACCTAAAGAGAATCGTCGGGAGTTGTCCCAGGCGCCCTTGTCTTTTCTCGAGCGAATGTAGTTTCCCTCGAGGGAGAAGATCGACTTTGCTTCGTCGCCGGGGGCGATGCGCAGTCGTCCGCCGAGGTAGAAACTATCTTGAGAGAAGAACAGTGTTGGATCGTCGGTGTCGGGAACAACTTCGTTGTTGCGATAGCGAACGTGGAAGAGCACTTGAGAGTTGTTCTTGAGCGCCTCAACGTTCTCAAAGCCGTAGGCGATGGTGGACCAGAAGCCGCCACCATTCCATTCGAAATTCTTCGTCTCGCCCGTTTTGCTGATCCAACTCGGGGCGAGTCCCACGATCCAGCCGGACGCGTTCCAGTTGCGTTTGCGAGCAGCATCGTCGCACGACTTGGTTAACTCTCCGTAAAGTGCTCCGCGTTTCACCAACTGTTCGTCGTTTTGCGCCTTGGTGCGGGTGCGACTGGGTATCAGAGCAGCGTTATTGAGAGATGGAGTGGCGTCCGCCTCTCTGTAACAGGCTTCCAACATGTCGTCTAAGCGCGGATCACCCTTGTCGAAGATCGTCATACGCAGACCCAGTGCCAGCCGCGTTGACTTGTCTTCATCCGTGACGCCCTTTGCAGTCGCAAACGAGACCTGAGTACGCGCGAGAAAACGCGTAAATGGGTGGTTCGCATATTCCTCTAAATCCGTCTGTCGTCCGAAGAACGTCAGGAAGGGAACAAAATCGAGTGCGATTCCCGTTTGAAAATGGCCCCGTTCGTCCACACCGTTCAGAAAAGACGTCGCGAACTCTTTCGGCGTCGTTGGATGCGTAACGGTTTCGGGCGTCACGCCCAGCACCGTGAACGCTGGAGAGTCTGGGACCGCGAGGTCGCCATTGAACGGCGTGATGTCTTTGGGAGGGGTAGCCTGGGGCGCCGGCGTTGTTGCCGGGCTATCAACTGAGCCGCTCGATGCGCTCTCAGGTCGAGGCAGAACAGTCGCCGTTGTGGTTATCGGTCCCGCGCTGGCAACTTCCAGTCTGGCAAAGGTGATTTCAAGCTGATTGGCTTTTTGGCTAACGCTGGGATTTACGCCACTTTGCAAGCGAAACGAGAACGCCAGGTTTGTTCCGACAGCTTCCACTTTGGCATCCGAGAACGAGCTTCCTTCGACGTGGATGTTGTTCAGAGCCAGACTGACAGCGGGGATCAATACGCGGTAGCTGTCCCCATTTCGATAGGCGCCGTAGTCGGACAGTAGCTCGTCGGCAGTAATTGTCACTACCGTGCCACTGGGCGTGTCTTTGCTCCGCACGCCGGCGACTTGCTTCGCCGTTGCGGCTGTGGATGGACCAGACTGCGGTCCGTCGCTCGACGACTGCGCGATCGCAAGCTGAGAGGCCAGAATGACCAGGAGCAGGAGCGGTATCTTGAGCATGGTTTTTTGGTTCATGGCGTGATCCTGAATTCTGAAAAATCACCGATCGATTTGGGGTTGGTGAGTTTTCCGGTATCCGACCAGTTCATTACTTCATTTCCGTCTTGTTGAACCTTGACCTCGGCGAAATACTGAAGCGACCCTGATCCGCCCGGGATTAACATGTCGATGACCCAGTTCAAGGAGAGAGTCTCGAGGTCCTCTTCCAGTACGAAGGTGTCAGTCGCGGCGTGGTCCTTGTTGAAAACGACGTCGTGGATTTTTTTCAGGGGTGAATCGGTGCCCGGCCAGTTTTCGCCCGGGGGTTTCTCTAAAAAGAATTGGCAGTGGTACCTGATTAGATTACCGCCTGAAACAGTGACTTTGGGTGCCCCGCCGCTGGCGGAGATGGTGGTTTCAGATGCCATACTTCCTCCAATAAATGTTCTTTGGTCCTCAGTGACATATGGAGGAGCGACGCAAAAACATTTCGCCGCAGTCAGAAAAGAGTTTTAGCGGTGGCTGTGAACGGGAGGGGTCTGACTAACGTGGCTCAGGTGAGGTGGCGGGAGATGCGGGAGCCGACGGGGATGGTCAGGAGGGGCGCGACGCCGTAGCGCAGGATCCTTTCACTGTGACTCCCGCGCAGGCCGTCCATGAAACCATTGCGGCCGTCCGTGGCCATGATGATCAGATCGACGTCGAAGTCTTTCGCAGCCTGGACGATGCCCTCGATAACCTCACCGCTACGCAGCTCTTTCTGCCACGTCCAGCCGTCGATTTCGGGAAAACGCACCGCCGGCATCGTGTTCGACGTCCCGATATGGACCACGATGAACGCCCCTTCCGTCGCGTTGAACTTCTGAACGAAACGCGATGCGGCTTTCAGCGCCGGATCGGGCCGCGGCGTGCGCGCGATCGGGATCAGCACTCGCTTCAAGTTCACCGAGCCATCTTTCGCCGACACAAATCCTTCGACGTCGCCGGGAATCAACAGCGTCATCTCGCCCGACTTTCGCGTAACGGGTGAAGCGACAGATTTGCCGAGCCATGGAATGCGACCGTCTCGTTGGCTGGTTGAAAGGACGATCAGATCGGTAGGATGATCTTCGAGATAATTGATTACAGCGTCAACCGGTTCAGCCTCATTGGCGACGATCTTGCGAGCGTCGATGCCGAGTTCTGCGACGGCTGATTTCAAACTTCCCGCCGGCAATACTCCCCAACGTTCAAGCGTCTCCCGCACACCGGGAAAGTCAGACCACTTCAGATCTTTATCGCGAGAAACATGCAGC
The DNA here is from genome assembly GCA_035762365.1 of Pyrinomonadaceae bacterium. GTDB lineage: Bacteria > Acidobacteriota > Blastocatellia > Pyrinomonadales > Pyrinomonadaceae > PSRF01. Next base: position 5,258 of record DASTOZ010000178.1, read on the forward strand.
AACGTGAGTTGTGCTTTCGCCTCCATCGCTGCTTTGAGTGCGTGATGGAAAGTCACCAGGCTGCTTTCTGAAAGATCGGTTGGATGCAGCACGCTGCCGATGATCGAAAAGCCGGGACCGATTTGTGCCATGGGAGATTCTCCTTTTAACCCCTTGCACCAACACCCACTGCAAACATGCGTCTGAATATCTCGCGTTCGTAAACAGCGGGATTCGGAATCTTTTGAAAACTCATGTTGCCTCGCATCTCTTCCAGCGAGCTCCATTCATTAGCGATCATCCAGGCCTCGACTTCGGTGCGAAGTTTTTGCAAATACTCGGGACCGTTTCGCATCAGCGCGCTGACGCGAAATGCGACCGACGCGGCGGCCTCGTTACCGTCGGCTGTAATGAGGTTCTTGGACATGATTTTTCGTGCTCTTTTGGTGTCTGTTTTCGCGCGGATCGTAGTACGTCCTCACCTCCGCCAATACTGTCAGAATTGCCAGTAACAACCGCCGGAAGCAGTGGCTAGGATCCCTGCGCTTGCGCCCCATCCCCGGACAAGTACTGAGTTAAATCGGTTGAGGTGATTTCATCATGAAACTAAGAGCGATCACGGTTGGGACATTGTCGACTGCACTCGTTTGCGGAGTGGTTGTCATCGCGGGTTCAACGCCGAAGGTTCAGGAGCCCTCAGACACTGCCGCGTATTACACAGCGAAGTGCGTCATGTGTCATGGCAAGAAAGCGGAGAAGAAGTTCGATACTTCCTTAACCGACGATCAGCTGGTTGAGATCGTGTTGAAAGGCAAAAAGGTTGAGAAGCCACCCCACATGCCGGGCTACGCTGAAAAGGGGGTGACCGCCGACCAGGCCAAAGCGCTCGTCGAGCACATGAAAAAACTAAAAGCCACGCCGTAGAAGTCGCATCCGCCCAACGTGGAGGCGTTCCCCGATTGACAGCCATTGCCTGGATCACACTCGCCCTTTTGGTTGCGATGTTCCTGCTGCTGGTTTGGAACAAGCTGCCGATCTGGCTGGTGTTCATCGGTACCTTGACGATGGCGATGACGCTTCGACTCGCGTCTCCGGCTGACCTGCTAAAGGGTTACAGCAACACCGGAGTCGTTACAGTCGCGGCGCTGTATCCCGTCGCGGCGGGTATGTATGCGACGGGCGCGATCTCGCTGTTATCCGAATGGGCCGTAGGGTTGCCGAAGACACTCTCGGCCGCGCGACTCAAGATTTACGTGCCGATGGCCTTTGCCAGCGCGTTTCTCTACAACACGCCGCTAGTGGCAATGATGATCCCGGCAGTGCGCGATATCACGCGACGCACCGGATTGAGTGGTTCAAAACTCTTCATGGGATTGAGTTACATCGCGCTTCTGGGCGGCACTATCACGCTGATCGGAACATCTGTGAATCTGATCATCGCCGGCCTGGTTTCAGATGCAGTTGCAAAAGGACAACTGCGCGCGTTCGGCACAATTGGTTTTTTCGATCCGGCGTGGATCGCAGTGCCCGCAACGATCGCCGGCCTGGCATACATGATGACGCTTGGTTCTCGCTTGTTGCCGGACAGGAGTGGACGCCAATCGGGCATTGAAACACGAAGCTATCGCAGCGAGTTTCGAGTGGACGATTCAAAACTGAAAGGCAAGACACTCGAGCAGGTCGGGTTGGCCCACCCGGTTGGCTTCACGCTCGAATCGCTGACCAGGAATGGCACGACGGCGAAACCGGCTGCGTCGCAAGTACTCGAAACCGGCGACCTGCTCGCGTTCTCGACACCCGCCGATGCATTACCCGGTTTATGGACCATGATCGGCCTGGTCCCTGCTTACGCCACGAAGATGTTCAGCCAGCGCCACGAACATCAACTCGTGGAAGTCGTGCTGTCGGCGCGTTCTCCGGCGATCGGTCATAAGGTCGGCGATCTGCCGCTGCCTGACAGCCCGTTTCAATTGATGCTGGTCGGCGTTTCGCGTCACGGACAGGCGCCGGCCGAACCGCTCTCCGATTTTCGTCTCGAAGCTGGTGATGCGGGAGTGGTCGAGGTCGACGACGCGTTCTTTTATGAAAACCGCCGGGAGTCGGACTTCATCCTGACGAAGCGTCTCGAGGGTTTTCGCGTGCAGCGGATCGATCGAGCCGTCGTGGCGATGGTGATCACGGTCACGATGATCGTGCTCGCTGCTGCCGGCGTCACCAGCATGCTCAATGCGGCGCTGCTGGCGTCCATGACGATGGTATTGACCGGGTGTTTGACGATCGATCGGTTATGGCAAAGCGTCGACTGGCAAACGATCGTCATCATGGGCGCGGCAATCGGACTCGAATCGGCGGTCGCAGGTAGTGGTCTGGCTGCGAAGACTGCGAGTTTGTTTGGCGCGATCGGCGGCGGCAGTCCGATCGTTGCATTGGCGGCGGTCTACGTCGGCACAGTTTTGTTGACGAACGTGATTTCGAACGTGGTGGCGGCGGTGTTGATGTTCTCGGTCGCGGTATCGCTGGCAAACAATCTGGGTGTGAGTTTTCTTCCGTTTGCGATGGTGCTGATGAGTGGGGCGTCGCACGCGTTCATCAATCCCGCCGGTTTCCAAACAAACCTGATGGTCCAAAAGCCGGGCGGCTACGTCTTTTCCGATTACGCGAAGGTGGGAATTCCGCTGACGTTGATCGTGGGCGCCATAGTGCTGCTTCTCGCGCCGATTTTTTACGGCTTCTAGTTCAAAGGAGATGAGGTATGTCGACAGCAGACCACGCAGTTTCCGATCTCACTGACGTTGGCTCGCCGCGAACACCGTTGGGGGCGTTTCTGCGAAAGCCGATGAACTGGTTGCTGTTGTTCATCCCCATCACGGTGGCACTCGATCACATGGCCCATGTCTCGGCGCCGGTGCTGTTCTTTCTGGCGGCGGTGGCAATCGTTCCGATCGCGGCGCAGATCGTTCAGGCAACCGAGCAACTCGCGGTTCGTACCGGCGATGCGGTTGGTGGCCTGTTGAATGCGACGTTCGGCAACGCGCCAGAGTTGATCATCGCTTTCGTGGCGTTGAAGGCGGGTTATCTGGAGATGGTGCGAGCGTCGCTTGTGGGCGCGATACTCGCGAACTTGTTGCTTGCGCTTGGTGTTTCGTTTCTGCTGGGCGGTTTGCGTTATCACGAGCAGCGCTTCAATCCGACGGCTGCGCGCGCGTACAGCA
>DASTOZ010000179.1:0-3599 GCA_035762365.1 Pyrinomonadaceae bacterium
GCCGAAGAGGTGGCGGTGAAGACGCCGACCGGCCACACGCTTGCGGGCACTTTGACACTGCCCAAGAGTGCAAGCCGTTCGCACCCTGTCGGTGCGGTTGTCACTATCACGGGATCCGGGCCGCAGGATCGCGACGAGAACATCGGGCTGCCAGGGTTCCGGCCGTTCCGTCAAATAGCGGATGCGCTCGGGCGTCACGGGATCGCAGTGCTGCGCATGGACGATCGTGGGACGGGCGCATCGGGTGGCACGTTCAAGGGCTCGACCAGTGCGGATTTCGCCGAGGACGTGCGCGCGGGCCTTGCGTATCTGCGCACGCGGCCCGAGATCCGTGCTGACCGTCTCGCAGTTCTCGGCCACAGCGAGGGTGCGTTGATCGCGCCGATGGTCGCTGAAAAGGAGCCCACGTTGCGCGCCATCGTCCTGCTTGCCGGTATCGCGCAACCCGGACGCACCGCGCTTCACTTCCAGCTCAAGAACCAGATTGATCGCAACACCAAGCTCACGCCCGAAATGCGCGAGTCGCAAATAGCCGAAATACCTCAGCGAATCGACACCCTGGCGGCTGATCCGTGGATGAAATACTTCCTCACTTACGATCCTGCCCCGACCATGCGCCGGGTGAAGATTCCGGTGCTGATCCTCACCGGCGCGCGCGACCAGCAGGCGGTACCGGAGCACGTGGCGCTGATGGAGGCCGCGTTCAAGGAGGCCGGAAACAAGGACGTGACGGCGCGCGTGCTGCCGGACCTCAATCATCTCTTCGTGCAGGACACCGATGGCTTCCCCGGTAACTATGCGAAACTCCCCGCGCCGGTGATGGTACGAGCCGACGTGCTGGAAATGATCACCGACTGGCTCACGCAGCGTCTTCGATGAAGCAAAAAGAACGAATCGCACGAAGAGCCTGGTATTCAATTCCTTTCTCACCCTGACAAAGACGCTGTTGCCGCGTGTAGCAAGTAGCGGTAATTTGTCAGCAAATATACGATGTCGAGCCGGAACGCTCTTGAACTCTTCACTCTGCGAACACACAAAGATGAATACTGACCATTCCTTTATCTCGACGCGATCACGATTGACGTCGGCACTCGTCGCCGTAATCATCGCTCTAATCAGCGTTGAGGCCGCTCCCGTTGCAGCCCAACAGTTCAGTAGCGATCTTTTCCAGTCTCTTCGTTGGCGTAGCATTGGTCCATATCGAGGCGGTCGAACACGGGCCATCGCCGGAGTGCCTTCACAGCCGAACGTGTTCTACATGGCCCAGGTAAACGGAGGCGTCTGGAAAACGGAGGACTACGGCCACACCTGGACGCCTATCTTTGACGAGCAGCCGACCGGTTCCGTCGGCTCGATCGCAGTCGCGCTCTCAGATCCAAAGGTGGTTTACGTCGGCAGTGGCGAGGGGCTGCAACGCCCCGATCTTTCGGTCGGCGATGGTATCTACAAGTCGACCGATGCCGGAGCGACGTGGACACATCTCGGTTTGCGCAACGGTCAGCAGATTCCGCAGATCGCCGTCGATCCACGCGATGCCAATCGCTTACTGGTCGCGGTCGCCGGTCATCCGTATGGTCCAAACGAAGAGCGCGGGATTTTCCGTTCAACCGACGGCGGCAAGACCTTTGAGAAAGTTCTCTACAAAGACGAGAACGTCGGCGGCGCGGATGTGCTTTTTGATCCGCAGAACCCCGACATTGCTTACGCCGCTCTTTGGGAAGCGCGCCAGGGTCCATGGGAAAACGCTGCCTGGAACGGCGGTGGCGGTGGAATCTTCAAATCGATCGATAACGGTAAAACGTGGGGTCAGCTTTCAGGCGGATTACCGGATTTGATCGTCCAGGCGAACCTCGCGATTGCGCCGAGCCTGACGAAGCGTCTGATTGCTTCCGTCGCAACGCCAACCGGAGTCAACCTCTACCGCACTGACGACGGCGGCGATAGTTGGACCATCGTAACGAAGGACACGCGACCCGCCGGACGCATTGGCGGTGGAGATCTTTCCGTTCCCAGAATCGATCCGAAGAATCCGGATCTCGTATACGTCGCAAGCACCGTCTCGTGGAAATCAACTGATGGCGGAAGCACATGGTCGGCGTTTCGCGGCGCGCCCGGAGGCGACGATTATCAAAACGTCTGGATCAATCCGAACAACCCGCAAATCATCATCATGGCCAGCGACCAGGGTACGGTGATAACTGTCAACGGCGGAAAGTCGTGGAGCAGTTGGTACAACCAACCGACCGCGCAGCTTTATCACGTCAGTGCCGACAACGCTTTTCCGTATCGATTGTGCGGCGGCCAGCAGGAGAGTGGCTCCGCGTGTGTTTCCAGCCGCGGCAACGACGGCGAGATTACTTTTCGCGACTGGCATCCTGTCGGGGCTGAAGAATACGGCTACGTGGCGGCTGATCCGCTCGATCCGGATATCGTCTACGGCGGCAAGCTCACGCGTTACGATCGCCGTACCGGGCAGGTCCAGAACATCATGCCCAAGCCATTCCGCTCGACTGAGTTTCGCGTGGTCCGTACGCAGCCCGTCATCTTCTCTCCGGTTGATCCGCACGTGCTCTTCTTCTCTGCCAACACGCTTTGGAAAACACGAGACGGCGGCCGAAACTGGGAACAGATAAGTCCGGATCTAAGTCGTAAGACGTTCGATGTTTCTTCAACCGTCGGCAAGTTTCGTTCGCAACCAACTGCGCAACCAACACAGCGCGGCGTGATCTATACCGTCGCGCCCTCGCCACTCGACGTGAATCTGATGTGGGTCGGTACCGACGACGGCTTGATACATCGTACGACTGACGGCGGCGCGCACTGGACCGACGTGACTCCCAGGCAGCTTGGACCATGGCAGAAGGTTTCTCTTATCGACGCCAGCCACTTTGATAAAAACACCGCCTACGCCGCCGTCAATACTCTGCGGCTTGACGATCTACGCCCACACATCTTTCGCACGCACGATGGAGGCGCGACCTGGACCGAAATAACCACCGGGCTTCCGCTTAACGAAAACACTAACGTCGTTCGCGAGGATCCCGAGCGAAGAGGTCTGCTGTTCGCGGGAACAGAGCGAGCGGTGCACGTTTCGTTTGACGACGGCGATCACTGGCAGTCACTCCGGCTCAACATGGCCGCGAGCTCAGTTCGCGATCTGATCATCAAGGGCGACGACTTATGCGTCGGCACTCACGGACGGGGCTTCTGGATTCTCGATAACATCACACCCTTGCGACAGCTCCAGACGTCTGTGCCGAAAGCCCCGGCCTTTCTGTTTCGTCCTCAGACAGCTTTGCGTGTTCGTTGGAACATGAACACTGACACGCCGCTTCCGCCTGACACACCGGCGGGTGAAAATCCGCCCGAGGGCGCGATGATCGACTACTACATCGGCGGCGGAACTAACGGGCCAGTGACACTCGAAATCAAAGACGAAAGCGGGCAGACGGTGCGGCGTTATTCGAGCGCCGATCCGTTGCCTACACCGAACCCATCGCTTGCCATTCCGCCTTACTGGCTCAGACCGGCCCAAAAACTTTCCGCCGATTCCGGAGTGCATCGCTTTCTCTGGGACCTGCACTACACGCCGGTACGGG
>DASTOZ010000180.1:0-8607 GCA_035762365.1 Pyrinomonadaceae bacterium
AGCGGGAGAAGTTTACTGAACGGGAAAATAGTAAGCGGCGCGTCAGATTATTGTCAACGAGCTTCTCTGTTCACATGGATGTAATTTTGCAGCAAGACAGAGTTAAGACTGCCGTCATATGCTACGGCGTTCTGCCGAAACCTTAAGCAAACAAATCGAGGATTCCGATGATGAAATCGGTGTTACTGCTCGCGGTTGTCGCGGTCGCCTTCGCCTGTCACCCTGCTTTGGCACAGGAACAAATCAAACCCACAGATCCGGCGGCGGATGCCAGCGTCGCCGAGCGCGTTCGACTTCTCGAAAGCGAACTCGAACGCCAGAACTCCAAACTGGATCAGTTACAGAAGACGATCGCCGATCAACAACAAGCGATTCAAGCGCTGCTGGAAAAGCTGTCGGCGCATCCGGTCGCGACGACTGTCAAGGAAGCGGAATCGACACCAAAAGCCGCGACCGAAACGCGTTCAATCGCTTCAACGCCACCACCGGCGCAAACTGTCGAACAGCGTCTCGCGCAGGTTGAAAGCGACGTCAAGAAGATCGGACCGATCCGCTTGAGCGGGGACTTCCGCCTGCGTTTCGACGGCATCTTCCGTTCAGCAACCGAGCCGCCGGATCCGCCACTCGAGCACATCCAAAATGCGCGCGTTCGTTATCGCTTTCGCCTCAACCTCGACGCCAATATTTACAATAACCTGACGTTCCACGCGCAACTCGCAACAGGTCCGGTCAATAATCCACTCTCGACAAACCAGGACTTCACTTCGCTCGGCGCGCGTCCACCATTTTCGATCAGCGAGATCTGGGTCGACTATCGGCCAACCAAAGAGCTTCAACTTCAGGCCGGACGCGTACCCGACGTCTTCGCCGATAACTCCCGGTTTCTGTTCGACGACGACATTCGCTTCAATGGCTTCAACGAGCGATACACACTCTCGCTCAAACCAAACGGGCTGAAAGTAACGAACCTCGATTTCCGCGCCGGGCAGTACATTCTGACGAACCCCGTCGTCGCAGTGGTTCAGCCGAACAGCGCGCTCGCCCGCGCCGGCGCAGTCGTCGGTTCGACCGGAAGATCGGCAAACCTTTTCCACCAGGGACTGCTCGTCAATCAAACCCACAACGAACGATGGTCCAGCCAATGGGGCGGCGACATTCAACTCTTCCGCCAACCTAATCAGATCCAACTCGCGTCGACTCTCGAAGGTCTCGTCCTGCTGGTCCAACCCGGACTCGGACTCGCGCTCTCCGGACCACTGCCCGGCACAGGCAACGCCACGACAACTCCCGGCGGCGCAATCTACACCGCACCCGGTTTTCAGGTCGCCCGCATCACCTATCGCCTGAACTACGCCGGCTTCAAGTGGGGCGGTCACGATTACCCGCTGCGTTTTGACGTGCATGTAGCGCGCAACGTCGCAACCGGTCTGAACGAACGCGATGCGATGCTCACGTCGCTGCAAATCGGACGTGTCGCAAAACGCGGCGACATGATGTTTCAGTACGTCTTCGCGATCAAAGGCGCCAACGCACTCATCTCACAGTTGACCGACGACGATCTCGGAACAAACACCGGCGTCAACATCCGCACGCATCACATTCGGTTTGATTACGGTATCTCGCGCAGGGTAACTTTCCAGAACCTGATTTACATCCAGAACTCGTTGCGACGAAGCGGCCAGTATCCGAACTTCTTCGTGCCGCTCGGCGACTTCACGCCGACGACGTACCGCTGGCAGCCGCAACTCGTTTTTTCCTTCTAAGCACCGCCGTGTACTCTCCGCAAACGCTGGCGAGAGTCCAACGGGAAATTGTTAAATTCTTTTCCCATTGACCTCCCGCAAGCGCTAGCGAGTTTTTTACGACAGGCCGCGCGCCAGTCTTGAAAGTCCGCCAAGCAGATCATGCGCGCTGGGCACGGGCACGCCCATATAGTGCATGACCGCGACCAGGACTGCGCCGACAGCGATACTGGTTAAGAAGGCTTTCACGGCTGCTCCAGCCAACCCATTCACGAACGTCGACAGGGAACGAAAAGCTCGTCGGATTCGCATATTTTGTCTCCCCAGACGGCTAAATAGGATTGAGGCTTAATTGGGGCGTCGGGGACTTCAGAGGCAAGAGTGCGGACGCATTATGGCAAACATCGCCGCCGTTGACAACATTGTTTTACACCCGATTTGCGTAGGCAAAAACTCGTTGATTTATTCGTGTTTTGGCAGGTGGACAGTAAAAATCGTGCCTTTTCCGAGCTCAGAATCGACGGTCACCTCGCCGCCATGCAGGAGCGCCAGGTGTTTGACGATCGCGAGGCCGAGGCCTGTCCCTCCCATCTCGCGCGAGCGGGCCCGGTCGACCCGGTAAAAACGCTCGAAAAGGCGCTCGAGATGCTGGGCCGGAATACCGTCGCCGTTGTCCTCGACGACGATCCGGTCACGCGTTCCCGATTCGTGCCGCACCGTGACGGTGCCGCCTTCACGGCTGAACTTGATGCCGTTGTCGATCAGGTTTGTAAGCATCTGTTCCAGCCGACGGCCGTCGGCGTAGACCATCACCTGAGGCTCGACTTTGTTGACCAGAGTCACACCGTGCGCCGCGGCCTTGGCTGCAAACGAGGCGCAAACCTCCGCCACCACCTCGTGCAGATCGACCATTGACGGTCGCAGCGTCACGTTGCCGCCTTCGATCGCGGTGAGTTCGAGAATGTCGTCGATTAGACCATGCATTCGCGAGGCGTTTCTGCGAATGATCGAGAGGAACCGTTGCGCGCTTTCCGGATCGTCGATGGCGCCGGTTTCGAGCGTTTCGACAAAGGCGAGGATCGCGGTCAGCGGCGTGCGCAGTTCGTGTGAAACGTTGGAAAGGAATTCCTGTCTGATGAGTTCGAGACGTTCGGTGCGCGTGATGTCGAAGAAGACGCCGAGCGCGCCTTCGGGTCCGCTGCCGTTGCCGCCGATTGGGACCACGCGAAGATCGAACACCTGTCGTTCCGGTCCATGCGTCTCCACTTTCACGCCGCTGCTTTCGACGCCTTTCAGACCATCGAGAAACGCGCTGTAGATCGCGGGGTTACGCGTCAGCTCCGTCAGCCGTTGCGAGTTCAATCGTGGCACTGACGGATTGAAGAGCCGGTGCGCGGCGGAATTCGAGGCGACGACGCGCATATCACGGTCGACGACCAACAAGCCTTCACGCATGCTGCCCATCGTCGCTTCAAACAACGAGCTGACGGCAAAACTCTCCGGCGTTTGACTTCGATCGAGCGTTTGAATCGGCGAATTCGTGTCCGAGTGGCGGCCCGTGAAAAACCAGACTCCCGCGCTCAGCAACACCAATGCGCCAAGAAGAACACGGATAGAAAAGGATGGAATTATCAGCCCAACGACGGTGAGAATAACGCAAGCCGCTACCAGGATAGACCGGCCGCGGGCACTAATTAACATTGTTCGCACAACCGACAAAGCGATAACCAACGCCAACCACTGTTTCAATGCAATCGCCGCACTTGTCGAGTTTCTGCCGCAAGCGACGAATGTGCACATCGAGCGTGCGCGCATCGCCATAATAACTGTAGCCCCATACGCTATCCAGCAACTGCTGACGGGTGACGACGCGGTCGGCGCTTCTGGCCAGGACCGAAAGTAACGTGAATTCCTTGTTCGTCAACTTGATTCGCGTGCCGTCGCAGGTGACGCGGATGTCGTCGAAATCGATGGTCAGATGATCGTCTTCGTACGTCTTGCCCATCGTCTCGTCAGCGCGTCGCATCACGGCACGCACGCGCGCCAGGAGCTCGCGAACCGAGAATGGTTTCGTGATGTAGTCGTCGGCGCCGAGATCGAGACCGCTCACGCGATCTGATTCAGACGCTTTGGCGGTGAGCATGATGATCGGCGTGCGTCTTGTGGCCGGTTCGCGTCGCAAACGACGACACAGTTCGATCCCGCTCATTCCGGGAAGCATCAGATCGAGGATGATCAGTCGCGGTGGTTCGCGTTCGTTCAGCGCAGCCGCGAGTCCCGCCTCGCCCGTGGGAGCGGTCACTGCCGCCAGTCCCTCACGTTCGAAGTTGTACTTCAAACTCTCAGAGATGTCGGCATCATCCTCGATGATCAGGATTGGACGAGTCATAACTAGGTCGTGTGCTTGATGAACGCCGCTTCCGCCATGTAAACCGTCAGTTCGCATATGTCGGTGACGTAATCGCCGATCCGCTCGAGGTGCTTGGCGACGAACAACAGGCGCGCGTCACGCGTCGCGGTTGCCGGTTCGGTCACCATCAACTCGATCAGACGATGAAAGGTGTGGTTGTAGAGATCGTTTATCTCCTGGTCGCTCTTGATGACTTCACGGGCGGCGATCGCGTCGCTCGAAGTAAACGCGTCGAGCGCGGCGCGAAGCATCTTCAGCGCATGATCGGACATGCGGTTCAAATCGATGACCGACTTCAACTCGGGTTCGTTGTTCAAGTCGATCGTTGCGCGAGCGATGTTGCAGGCGTGATCGGCGATCCGTTCCAACACCGGGGCCATCTTAGCGACCGAGATCACGAACCGCAGATCGCGAGCTGCGGGTTGGCGCAGGGCAATGATGTCGATGCACTGGCGATCGATTTCGACTTCGAGCCGGTCAACCTGATCGTCGTGATCGAGCACCTCGCGCGCGACTTCGCTGTCGCGCTCGCCGAGCGCGTGCATGGCGCGAGCGAGCGCCTGCTCCGCTTCGCCGCCCAGGAGCAGGACGCGATCGCGTAGTGAACTCAATTCGTCGTCGAGATGACGGTGCAGATCCATATGTTGGTGCCTTAGTTCTTTGTTCTTTGTTGTTTGTACTTGGTGCTTTGGCTCGTCCGTTACTGAAACTCGTTCGTACGAAGAGCAAAGAACAAAGCACTAAGCACCAAAATCACCCAAAGCGTCCCGTAATGTAATCCTCAGTCAGTTTTTCATTGGGGGCCGTGAACATCTTCTCAGTGGTATTGACTTCGATCAACTTACCCAGCAGGAAGAAAGCAGTGGTGTCGGAAACGCGCGCCGCCTGTTGCATGTTGTGCGTCACGATCACGATCGTGTACTGCTTCTTCAAGTCGAAAATCAGCTCTTCGATTTTGGAAGTCGCGATCGGATCCAGCGCCGAAGCGGGTTCGTCCATCAATAATACCTCGGGACGGATCGCGAGTGCCCGCGCGATGCACAAGCGCTGCTGCTGCCCGCCAGACAGACTCAACGCCGAAGTCTTCAAACGGTCCTTCACTTCACTCCACAGCGCTGCGTCCTTCAGTGCCTGCTCGACTCGCCCTGCCAGTTCCGAACTACTGTCCGTCATGCGATTGATTCTCAACCCATACGCAACGTTGTCGAAGATCGACTTCGGAAACGGGTTCGACTTCTGAAACACCATGCCGACCTTGCGTCTCAACTCGACGACGTCGGTTCCCGGCGCGTAGATGTCGTGATCGTCAATCAACACCTTGCCGTTGACGCGCGTTGCGGGAATCACGTCGTTCATGCGGTTGAGCGTGCGCAGGAACGTCGACTTACCGCAGCCGGATGGTCCAATGAACGCCATGACGATGCGTTCGGGTATCTCCAGCGAGATGTTGTGCAGAGCCTGGGCACGACCGTAGAAGAAGTTCAGATCGTGAACGGAGACCTTCACCTTGCTGGATCGACGCACAGCGGACCACTCGTCGTGTTTCTCCGGCAGTTCGATTTTGGGGGCTACGGTTTGCATTCTTCCTGACTTACGTCTTTCGGTGTCTTTGTGCCTTTTGTGCCTTTTGTGCTTTTTGTGCTTTTTGTGCTTTTTGTGCTTTTTGTGCCTTTTTGTGGCTAAAACTTCTTCCGCGTCAGGAACCGAACGATAATGTTGATACCCAGCACCAAGGTCATCAGCACGAGCGTTGCGGCCCAGGCCTGCGCGTGCCATTCGTCGTACGGCGAAATCGCGTAGTTATAAATCTGCACCGTCAGCGACGCGATCGGCTCGTTCAGCGACGTCGGAAAAAAGCGGCTGCCGAACGCGGTAAACAAAAGCGGCGCCGTTTCACCCGAGACACGCGCGATCGCCAACATCGCTCCGGTCGCGATGCCCGGCCCGGCCGCGGGAATGATCACGCCCAACGTCACCCGCCATTGCGGCGCGCCCAGCGCCAACGCGCCTTCGCGCAGACTGTGCGGCACCAGCTTAAGCATCTCTTCAGTCGTGCGCGCGACGATGGGGATCATGATCAGCGCGAGCGCAACCCCGCCGGCGAACGCCGAAAAATGTTTCATCGGCAGCACTAGAACCGCGTAAACAAACACGCCGGTCACAATCGACGGGATGCCTGTCAACGTGTCGACAATGAATCGCACCGCATCGGAAAAACGTCCGGCGCCGACTTCCGACAGGTAAACGCCAACGGCAATTCCGAGCGGCAGACCGATGACGGACGAGATCGCCAGCAGCACCAACGAACCGAGAATCGCGTTACCGATGCCGCCGCCTTCGCCGACCGGCCGCGGACGATCGATCAGGAACTGAAGATTGAGCGAACCGATTCCCTGCCACGCGATGTACGACAGAATGATCAGCAGCGCGCCCACCGCGAGCACCGTGCACAGCGCAGTCAACGCGGTCATCACCGCGCTGGTTGAACGTCGCAGTCGATCGGAGTTCGTCATTTACGCTGCCCTGCTCACGCCGCCAGTCTTTCTCGTCACGTTCCACACGAGCAGCCTGGCGATGCCGTTGACGATGAAAGTGACGAGGAAAAGAATTAGTCCCAGCTCGACCAGCGCCGCGACGTAAAGATCGCCCGTCGCTTCGTTGAACTCGTTCGCGATTGCTGACGCAATCGTGTACGCCGGATCGAAAAACGATGGACTGATCTGCGCGCGATTGCCGATGACCATCGTGACCGCCATCGTCTCGCCGAGTGCACGGCCCAACCCGAGGATGATCGCGCCTGCGATTCCCGGCGCGCCGTTCACCAGCACGACGCGAATCATTTCCCACTTCGTCGCGCCTAACGCCAGCGCCGCCTCACGCTGCGAACCCGGCACCGCGGCAAGCACGTCGCGCACGACCGCCGAGATGATCGGCGTCACCATGATTGCGAGAATGATTCCGCCGGTCAGCAGTCCGATGCCGGTTATCGATCCCTGGAACAGCGGCAGCCAGCCAAACCCCTTCGCCAATGCGGGTTCGACGTACTCGCGCAGAAACGGCGCCAGCACGAAGATGCCCCACAAGCCATAGACCACCGACGGAATGGCGGCCAGTAGTTCAACCAGAAATCCCACCGGACGCGCGATGTAGTGCGGCGCCTGCTCGACGAGGAAGATCGCAATGCCGAGCGACAAAGGAACACTGATCGCCAACGCAATCAGCGATGACATGACAGTGCCGTAAATGAACGGCAGCGCGCCAAACTCGCCTTTGATCGGATCCCATGTCCTCGCGGTCAGAAAACCAAAACCAAACTGGCGAATTGCCGGCATCGAGTCCACCGCGAGTGCCCAGACCATCGCCAGCACGATCGCGACCATCAGCAAAGCGGCGAGCAGCATGAGGATGCGAAAGATCCCGTCGCCGGTGTTTCCGGTCGGCGAAATCACACGACGCCAGTTTGAGTAACCTCGTCCAACCCCCAGTCCGCCGTTTTCAACCGCAGCGCTCATCTATTAATACCGCCTACGGCAGTGGGCGGATGTTTCAACTCCCACCACCAAACCGCGACAAGCATTTCAGAATCCCACCAACGGAAGTTGGTGGATTGTTCATTTAACTTTTTAACGGCGAGCCTCCATGCGTGATCGACTTGATCTTCGCTTCGGCTCGCTTCGCGATGTCGGTGGGCAGCGGTGCGTAATGCAGGTCCTTCGCAAAACTCTGCCCGTCGTGAATTCCCCACCACACAAAATCGACGAGCGCCTTTCCCTTCACCGCGTCCTTCTGGTCCTTGTAGACCAGGATGTAGGTGTAGCTGGAGATCGGATACACCTGCGCACCCGGCGCATTCGTGATCGACACACGGAGATCTTCGGGAGTGCTCGCGGCAAACGAGGCAGCCGCCGCAGTCACCGTGTCAATCGTCGGCTCGACGAAGTTTCCGTCCTGGTTCTTGATCTGGGCCGCCGGAAGCTTGTTCTGCATTGCGAAAGCCAGCTCGACGTAGCCGATCGTGTTTGGCGTGTTCTTCACCTGGCCGGTCACGCCTTCGTTACCCTTTCCTCCGATACCGGTGGGCCAACTCGGAGAAACGCCCGCGCCTACTTTCTCTTTCCACTCCGGACTGACCTTCGACAGGTAATCCGTAAACACAGCCGACGTACCGCTGCTGTCCGAACGATGGACCACGGTGATGTCGTTCGCCGGCAGCGTCACTCCCGGGTTGTCCGCGACAATCCTTGGATCGTTCCACTTCTTGATCTTGGCGAGAAAGACGTCGGCGATGACGTCGGGAGAAAACCGCAGCGGCTGACTGATGCCGGCAAGGTTGTAGGTGATCACGACCGCGCCGAGGACTGTCGGAATATGCACGACCTCGCCGGAAAACGTCTTGAAGTCCTCGTCCTTCAGCGGCGCATCGGACGCGCCAAAATCAACCGTTTGCTCCTTCAG
>DASTOZ010000181.1:0-3017 GCA_035762365.1 Pyrinomonadaceae bacterium
GGGGACCACATTGAACTCGCCTCGGCTGAAACTCACAAATCCGGGTCTGGCCTTCGCAAAGACTCCCCACTTTTCAAACCGCTTGCCAACCTTCGCGCCGGCGACGAACTGACTCATGTTGCCCGCATTCCGGCAACTAAAACATTTGTCGGGATAGAAATAACCAGCCGTTTCGAACGCGACACTCCGGTTCAGGTTGAAAGTGAAGCGCGCACCCACACCCGGCTCACTCCGGGTTTCAAAACTTTCTCGCGCCAGCGAGCTGAACTCACCCGCAACTTCAAACTTCGGCAGATCCTGCGATTGCGCGAGGGAGTTGGAGTGCGTGAGTAGCAAAAAGCTAATTGCGAGTAGCGAGAATCTGCGGTTCATAGTCGATCTCCTTGTGGGCACACGGGTGCCTTTCTCCGGCAATCCAGTAAGGGTTGGGAGTGTTTGTCTAACTACGGTTTAGGGTTGTGTTGGGAGACTCTACGGAAACTTCGGCAGTAGATGGTCCATATTATCGGCGCCGCCAATCATCACGCGTTGCGGAGCATCGACGCTGTTCTTTTGGCGGGTTGGTGGGTTCGTGCGGAGCAGCGTGATGCCTTGTCGTGTAAGTAACTTGTCTTCGAGCTTCTCGAGCATGTTCGGGTTTTTTTGCGCCGTCCTCGGCGCTGTAGTTCGCGGTCCGAAAAACGATGTGTAATCCGGATCGTGCAGCACCCAGAGGTTCCAGGTGCCGCCGTTCGGCAGGATCGAGTCGCCCGAGATCCATTCATAAAACTCATCGTTGAATTCAAACTCGATCCGGTTGTCGTCAAGCATGCCGATCTTTTGAAACGCGTAACCCTCGCGCGGGACCAGCGAGAAGATGAAGCGGCCGCGGTCGGGAATGTAAATCCAGAGCAGGGAACCCTCGCAGCCGATTTTCGACTTGCTGCTGGCGATCAGGTTTCCGTCGATCGCGAGTTCGTACCCCTTCACCGCCAGTGAAACTGCATCGAGCGTGAAGTCCCTGGGAGCGGCTTCGAGAGTCTCGCGCAGGCTCGATCGATCGAAAGTGACCTTCACGACGTCGATGATCTTTACGCCCGATTCGCGGTTGACGAGCAGCTCGAGTGAAACAGCGTCGCCGTCGTCGAGCGTCTGCGGCGCGGTCGACTTCGGGAACGTTGCAAAGCCTTCGTGCGCGCGCAGCGGTGCGGAGTCCTTCAGAAACGAACGGCGAAACGCTTCGTCTGCCGGGAGAACGGCAACGCGAAACGTCTTCGTCACCGGATCGGAGTTGATTGCGAGATCGTACGCGAAGACGACGTGGCGTTCGGAGTCGGTGAGTACGCGGTGAATGATGCGGTTTTCGCCGGCGAACGCCTGTGAAAACAGCAACGCCGACAACGGGCTGTTCTTGAGCTGCTCGGCCGTCCCGCCGGAAGTCTCGCTTCTAAAAGCGACGAAGCCGCCCGTGGCAACCGGCAATACCAACTGTCGCTTCGCAGGGCTTTGCGCCGCCGCGGCGAAGGCCAGGCAGTGAACACAAATCAGCAGGGCCCAGATCCTACTTCTCATTGGCGGACCCTCCTTTGATCACCGTCAATTTCACTTCTTCCGCCGGCGTGAAGCCTTGCAACGTGGCTACTGTCGGATCGGCAGGGGTTTGTCGAGGAAGCTGTGATCTTCTTGATTTCCTTGATTGTTTCTCCCGGTAGACAATTCGTTCAATTGTTTTTTCATGAGTGACAGGCACTTCGACGGGTACGTGAACGATTGAAACCTGGGCATCCGGAACACGGACTGAAAACACAATCGCAAGGCCAAAAATAATTAGTACCGCCAGTCCGACCGGCGCCGGAACACGGATGGAAGAAAAGACGAATCGTGTCAACCACGATCGACGCTCGACGTGGTATTGGCCCGGCACGACGCGCGGCTGCTGCGCGGCTCGCAGTCGTTCTTTGAGGCGCGCGTGGTAACCGGGCCAATAGCTCTCCGGCGGCGTTGCGGTTTCGATCAATCGCGAGGTGACTCGCAGGGTCTCACTCAAATCTCCAAACTCCTCCCGGCATTCGGCGCATTCGCGCAGTTCTCTCGCGAGGACTGCGCGTGGATCAGCTCCGTCGAGAAGTAGTTCGGTCAAGCGTTCCCTTGTTTTCTTGCAGTTATGCATTTCAAAACTCCCGATCAGCATTCAGCGAGACGAGTAAGACGTTCGGGTTCGTCAGTATTTGTTGTAGCCAGCTTTGCGCGCAATTTGGCGATCGCGCGAGACACACCTTTCTTCACAGTGCCGGTGGAGCAGTTCATCGCGGCGCCGATTTCGTCGTACGACATTCCTTCGTAATGCCGCAGCAGAAACATCAATCGCTGCGACGGCGTCAGCTCCGAGAGCGCGCTCATGACAGTTTCGAAGAGCACCTTCGTGTAAACGGTCTCGGCGGACGCTGAACGCGATTCGTAAGCTGTTTCGGAATCGCTGTCGATCAGGTCGACGATCGTCGTCTGGCCCTGGTGGCGAAAGGCGCTTGTGCGCTGGTGATTTAGAAAGGCGTTGATCGTGATCCGTCGCAGCCACGTGTAGAAGGATGATTCGGCGCGGAACCCGGCGAGCGCCTGGTAAGCTTTCAGCCAAACTTCCTGCGACAGATCCTCCGCATCCTGCGCGTTGCGGCAGTAGTGGAACGCAAGCAGGTAGATGCGCCGCGCGTAGCGTTCGGCGAGTGAGCAAAACGCGTTCGGGTCGTCGGCTTGGGCCCGGCGGATAAGATCGGCTTCGTTATCAGTCACCGCGGTCATAGACACAAATCCGTCGATTTGGTTGGCCTTTCGGGGTGGCCTTCCCCGGTGATACCTGAGTTATGCTGTGGGCCTGGTGCTAAAGATACTACAAAGCAGTCTTCAAGTTGCTGTCGTGGCCGTGATCCTGGCCGGTTTTCTGTACGGGCAGGAGATTGGCCCTGACGACGTGATCCGGGTCAAAACCACGCTCGTCAACTCGCCCGTGCTGGTGATCGGCCGCGACGGGAAGTTCGTGCCGA
>DASTOZ010000182.1:0-4398 GCA_035762365.1 Pyrinomonadaceae bacterium
GATGCGGGCAAAGTGCCAGGCATTTTTTGCGCGTGTTACGAGAGCACGGAACAGGTCATCCGCGGCCGACGCCTGCAAACGCTTCGCGATCTGGGCCGCACGGTGATCGAAGTGAAGTCCGCTGAAGAATCGTGTGAAGCGGCAGCCAGGACGCTCGAGCTCAACCCTCACGACGTTCCGTTCGCACTGCTGTACCTGCTCGACGAGGGCGCTAAAAACGCGACGCAAAACGCGCGTCTGATCGCAACTATCGGGTTCAAGGAAACGACGAAAACGGTTCCCGAAGAAGTCGCTTTGAACGAGTCCGCAGCATGGCCGTTTCTAGAAGTCTTCAACACCGGCAGCGGCGAAATCGTTACCGATCTGACCGCGCGCTTTGGAGCATTGCCGGGTGGCCCATGGCCTGACTCGCCGGAAGCTGCGTACGTGTTGCCGATTGCAGCGCCGGGCAAACTCAAGCCCACCGGCTTTCTGGTCGCGGGACTTAGCCCGCGACGAGTCGTCGACGCCGACTATCGCAGCTTCTTCGATTTGATCGCCGGTCACGTCGGAACCACGATCGCGAACGCCCGCGCTTATCAGGAAGAGCGCAAACGGGCTGAAGCGCTCGCGGAGATCGACCGCGCGAAGACGGCGTTCTTTTCAAACGTCAGTCACGAGTTTCGCACGCCGCTGACGTTGATGCTTGGACCACTCGAAGAGGCATTGACTGAGGCGCGGCTTTTGCCCGACGTGCGCGAGCGTCTCGACGTGGCCCATCGCAACAGCGTTCGCCTGCTTAAGCTGGTCAACACGTTGCTCGACTTCTCGCGTATTGAGGCGGGCCGCATCGAGGCCGTTTACGAACCTGTCGATCTGTGCGCCTTGACGAAAGAACTCGCCAGTGTGTTTCGTTCGGCAGTGGAGAAGGCTGGGTTGAATCTCGTCATCGATTGCGAGCCGCTGAGTGCGCCGGTGTACGTCGATCGCGAGATGTGGGAAAAGATCGTCTTCAATCTTGTTTCCAACGCTTTCAAGTTCACGTTCAAAGGCGAGATTACAGTCGCGCTCAAAGAGAAAGGCGATCGCGTTGAGCTGTCCGTGAGCGACACTGGGACCGGCATTCCCGAAGGAGAGTTGCCGCACTTGTTCGAACGTTTTCATCGCGTGAAAGGCGCGCGTGGCCGTAGTTACGAAGGATCCGGCATCGGGCTCGCGCTGGTGCAGGAGCTGGTGAAACTGCACAGCGGGACGGTGAACGTTGTGAGCGAAGTTGAACGTGGCAGCAGGTTCACTGTGAGCATTCCGATCGGATCGGACCATCTTCCCGCCGAGCGTGTCGGCGCCGAGAAGACGCTCGTGTCAACCGGATTGCGCGGCGAAGCGTACGTTGAAGAAGTGGTGAAGTGGCTGCCCGTAAACGGCGAGGGTTTTGAGACGTTGCCTGAGCCGGAGAGCACGCCGGAGACAGCGTCGAGCACGGGTCGGCCGCGCATACTGCTCGCCGACGACAACGCCGACATGCGCGATTACGTGCGCCGTTTGCTCGCCGGCAGATATGAAGTTGTAGCGGTCTGCGATGGCGATGCGGCGCTTGAAGCGGCGCGCGAACGTCAATTCGATCTCGTTTTATCTGACGTGATGATGCCCAGGCTCGACGGCTTTGGTCTGCTGCACGCGTTGCGCAGCGAGAACGAAACGCGAACGATTCCCGTGATCCTCCTTTCGGCGCGGGCGGGTGAAGAGTCGCGAGTCGAAGGCATGGGCGCCGGCGCTGACGACTATCTCGTGAAGCCATTCTCAGCGCGCGAGCTGCTGGCGCGCGTCGAATCGCACGTCAACCTTCAGCGTGAGCGCAAACATTCCCAGGAGCGACTGGAGCAATTGATGTTGGAGGAGCAGCAGGCACGCGCGAGTGCGGAAGTTGCCAATCGTGTGAAGGACGAGTTTCTCGCGATGCTTTCGCACGAGTTGCGCACGCCACTCAACGCGATCGTAGGCTGGACCCAATTGCTGAAGGCCGGCAGGCTTGACGAAAGAGATCGAGCGCGGGGCATCGAAGTGATCGATCGCAACGCCGCAGCCCAGCGCGCCATCATCGACGAGCTGCTCGACGTTTCGCGCATCATCACCGGCAAGCTTCGGCTCGACGCAACGCCGATAGATCCCGTGATGGTGCTCGACGCCGCAATCGATGCGATTCGGCCCGCAGCGTTGGCGAAGGACATCGACATCTCCGTTTCTATCGAACGCAATCGGGGCCTGATTATCGGCGAAGCGGTGCGGCTGCAGCAGGTGATCTGGAACTTGCTCTCGAATGCAGTGAAGTTCACTCCGAAGAACGGGCGTA
Organism: Pyrinomonadaceae bacterium; assembly: GCA_035762365.1. Lineage (GTDB taxonomy): Bacteria > Acidobacteriota > Blastocatellia > Pyrinomonadales > Pyrinomonadaceae > PSRF01. The sequence goes on from DASTOZ010000182.1 coordinate 2,330, forward strand.
TCGAAGTTGAATTCAAGGTTGCGGGCAAGCAGTTTGAAATCGTCGTCAGCGACACGGGTGAAGGCATCGAGCCTGAGTTTCTGCCTTACATCTTCGATCGGTTCCGGCAGGCGGATACGTCAGCGCGGCGGAAGCACGGCGGTCTGGGAGTGGGGCTGTCTATCGTTCGCAGTCTGGTCGAATTGCACGGTGGCGAGGTGCACGTCGCGAGTGCTGGTCCAGGGAAGGGTGCAAGGTTCACGATCCGGCTGCCAATCATGGGATTGTCCGACGCGACACAGATCGCGGGCAGCAACGACTTTAGCGATTCGCGTTGGAAGCAGAAGGACCAGCCGTTGGGCGACGATGTGTCGCCGACTCTGTTGAGTGGGTTGAAAGTGCTCGCCGTCGACGATCAGCAGGACACGCGCGATCTGATTACTCTCGCGCTGATGAGGTTCGGTGCGGACGTGCGGGCAAGTGACTCCGCGACTTCTGCGCTGGAGACGATCGCGTGCTGGCAGCCGAACGTCATCGTTTCCGATATCGGTTTGCCCGAGATGGACGGTTACGATTTCATGCGGGAGTTGCGCAAACTCGAAGGCGATGGCAAACGAATTCCGGCCATCGCGCTCACGGGTTACGCCGGTGCTGTGGACGAGTCGAAAGCCCTGAACGCCGGTTATGAATTGCACTTCTCAAAGCCAATCAACCTCAGCGAACTCGCTCACGCCATCGCCCGGCTATCCGGTAAGATGTAGACCTCACGCGGCGACGACAATGTCACGACTCCTATTGATCAGCAACTCGACGCTTTTCGGCAGCGGATACCTGGACCATGCCGCGGCCGAGATCCGCGATTTTCTCGGCGACAGCAAACGCGTTCTCTTCGTTCCTTTCGCGCTCTACGATCGCGACGCCTACTCCGTGTCCGCGCGCGATCGATTCAAGCGCATGGGATATGAATTAACCTCCGTGCATAGCGCTGTCGATCGATTTCAAGCGGTCGCGGAGACGGAGGCGATCTTCATTGGCGGCGGCAATACGTTTCGCCTGTTGAAGACGCTTTACGATCAGTCGCTGCTCGATCCGATCCGGCAACGTGTTGCCGAAGGCATGCCGTACATCGGTTCCAGCGCCGGTTCGAACGTCGCCGGGCCGACGATCAAGACGACGAACGACATGCCGATCGTGCAACCACCTTCGTTCGACGCCCTCGGACTCGTGTCGTTTCAGATCAACCCGCACTATCTCGATCCTGATCCGAATTCCAGGCACATGGGCGAGACACGCGAGAAACGAATACTCGAGTTTCTGGAAGAGAACGACACGCCGGTGCTCGGTTTGCGCGAAGGTGCGATTGCGCGTTGTGAGAACGGCGCGATCGTGTTGAAAGGCTCAACCGGCGCGCGGATCTTCCGCAAGGGTCAGGAGCCATTCGAGACGCTCCCCGGCGATCAATTAGACGAGTTGTTGCGTTATCCGTAAAATCCGTCTCAACGGCGGAAATCCGCAGCTCTTGAAAGTTAAATCCCGAACGAGGATCGACTAGCACAACATGTCAACTACTCCCCCAAGCGACGCCCAGCGGTTGGTATCACTCGACGTTTTTCGCGGCATTACGATCGCCGGTATGGTGCTCGTGAATAACCCCGGCGCCTGGGAACACATCTACTGGCCTCTCGAGCATGCGCAGTGGCACGGGTGGACGCCGACTGATCTCGTTTTTCCGTTCTTCCTGTTCATTGTTGGCGTAGCGATCCCGTTGGCCTTTGCGAGCCGTATCGAGCGTGGCGGCAGCAAACGCGATCTCTACATCAAGATCATCAAGCGCACGCTGATCATCTTTGCCATCGGATTGTTTCTGAATGCGTTTCCACATTTCTCCCTTGGGCAATTGCGCATACCCGGCGTGTTGCAACGAATTGCTGTCTGTTACTTCTTCGCGTCGATCATTTTTATCAACACGCGGATCGCAACTCAGATCGCCATTACCTTCGGGCTGCTGATTCTTTACTGCCTGATGTTGAACTACATTCCGGCGCCGGGATACCTCGCGGGCGACCTGACGAAAGAGGGAAGTCTGCCGT
>DASTOZ010000183.1:0-2252 GCA_035762365.1 Pyrinomonadaceae bacterium
GTTCTCGGTCTTGGACCAGCGATCGGCGAGCTTTGCATGAGTTCCAACCGGGTTCGATTGCGGGCCGCGAAACTGCGGCCACACCATGTCCTGGGCGTTTACTATCGGCCCGATGAATAACAACGCGCCTGTTAGGGCGACACAAAAGTAGATTTTTTTCATTATTCTGTAGCTCACTGGGTTCGTGTTGTGGCGGTCGAGTATACGATAGATCCGCATGATTGAGTTTCAGCACGATTTGAGAACACCGCAGAGCGACGAAGAGTGGCGTGCGTTTCACGCGATTCGGCGCAAGGCGCTGTTCGAGAATCGCGGCAAGACTGAAGCGTACGACGAAAATCATCCCGACGACCGCAAGCCGGGGAATCATCCGCTCGTGCTGCTTTATCGCGGTGAGATCATTGGCGTGTTGCGGATCGACGTCGCGGGAAAGACGGCGTGGCTGCGGCGTGTTGCGATCCGTGACGATCTACAGCGTCACGGCCACGGTCGCGTACTGCTTCGGCTGGCGGAGGCGTTCGCTGCGTCAGAGGGTTGTGACGAGATGCGCTCCAACGCCGCGGTCGAGGCGGTTGGCTTTTACGAGCGCTGCGGCTACACGCGCGATGCTTCGTTGACTGGGCCGGTAAACAGCGTTCCGGTGTGGAAGTCGTTGCGTTGAGCGACCACTCGTCGTTATCGTTTGCGCAGCACAAATACGTTATGAAGATCCTGATACTGAATCACGATGAAGTCGTAGAACTTCTGCCGATGAAGGAGTGCATTGCGCTGATGCGTGAGGCGCTCGTCAAACTCGCGCAGGGAGAGGTGCATCAGCCGTTGCGCACGATTGTGCGGCCGCCGGATGCCGCGGGTGTGATGGGGTTGATGCCGTCCTACGTCGGCGGCGAGCAGGCGGCTTATGGCTTGAAGACGGTATGTATCTTTCCTGGTAATCCCGCGAAGGGTAAAGATGCGCATCAGGGAGCGGTGCTGCTTTTCAGCGCCGAGACGGGCGAGTTGTTGGCGTTGATGAATGCGTCGGCGATCACTGCGATTCGCACGGCGGCTGTTTCGGGTGTCGCGACTGATTTGCTCGCGCGAGAAGATGCTTCCACTCTCGCGATCGTTGGCGCGGGCGTGCAGGCGCGAACGCACTTGATTGCGATGATGGCGGTGCGGTCGATCGAACGATGTCGCGTGGTAAGTCGGAACATCGAACATGCGCGACTGTTTGCGGAAGAGATGCGGGAGCGTGTGGAGTTTACGATTGAGCCGGTTGAGAGTGTCGCCTCCGCCGTGGAGGGCGCGGATCTGATTGCCACTGTTACGAACGCTAAGGAGCCGGTTGTCCGGCGTGAGTGGATCTCGCCTGGCGCGCACTTGAATGTCGTGGGTTCGAGCACGCCGCACGCGCGTGAGGTTGATACCGCGACGATGGCCGCGTCGGCGCTCTTTGTGGACCGTCGCGAGTCGACGCTCAATGAAGCTGGTGATTACTTGTTTGCAATGCGTGAAGGCGCGATCGGACCGGAGCATATTCGCGCTGAACTCGGCGAGGTGCTTACGGGTGTTAAGCCAGGTCGTAGTTCGCCTGAGGAGATCACGTTGTTTAAGTCGCTGGGTCTCGCGGTTGAGGATCTCGCCTCCGCGAATTACTTGTATCGCAAAGCGAAAGAGTTGAATGCCGGTGTCTGGGTAGAGTTCGGATAGATCCGTGTTGCCATCACTCGTCGACATCAACAACGCTCGTGACACGATCGCGAATGCCGCGATTCGCACTCCGCTCGTCCGTCTGAACGTCGCCGACGCACCCGCTGAAATTTATCTCAAGCTCGAGAACCTTCAGCCGATCGGGTCGTTCAAGATCCGCGGCGCGGCGAACGCGATGGGCCACATGTCGTCCGAAATGCTCGCGCGCGGCGTGCTGACGGCGTCGGCGGGAAACATGGCCCAGGGTGTTGCGTGGCGCGCACGTGAACTCGGTATTCCGTGTACGGTTGTCGCGCCCGAGACTGCGCCGGACACGAAAGTCGGCGCAATCGAGCGGCTCGGTGGAAAAGTGATCAAAGTGCCGTTTGAAGATTGGTGGCGGGCGTTTGAAGAGCGCGCGTTTCCGGGAGTCGACGCGACGTTCATACACGCGTTCGACGATCCACACGTGATGGCCGGAAACGGCACGATCGCTCTCGAGATCGTCGAAGACCTGCCGGAGTTTGACGCGGTCGTGATTCCCTGGGGTGGTGGCGGACTTACCTGCGGCATCGCCTCGG
>DASTOZ010000184.1:0-4038 GCA_035762365.1 Pyrinomonadaceae bacterium
TATGTCAGCCAGTGCATGTAACCGCGTTGCGTCAGCGGCGTTCTGCGTCGTGCCTGCCGTTTGCTCCACCGCTGGTGCGAGGCTCTTGAGCTTCGCTACCGACTTCGCATTCAACCGTGCAGTCTCCGCGCTTTGAATCGCCTGCCGCAGTGACGCGATCTGATCCGCCGGCAACCCTTGCGACCGCTCCAACTGATCGATATACGCCTTAGCCACGACCAACTTCCGCGGCCACACGATCTTTTGCTGGTTCTGCACGTTCAGCTCACTGAAACGGACCGTCTTCGCAGCGTCGATCTCGTTTTGCGAAATAAACTTCGACGGCGTCAGCTCGAACACGTCCAGGCCGCGCGCGATCTCTGAACCGTAGATGTGGCCGTTGTACCAGTACGCCGACCAGTCGCCACCAAGCACGAGCATGTTTGGATCGATTGGACCACGATCGAAGTAGCCAATCTCCACCGGATGCTCTGTGTCGGTGAAGTCCATGATCGAGATGCCGCCCTGATACCAGGCTTGCACTTTGATGTCGCGACCGGGAATCGGTACGAGCGATCCGTTGTGGGCCACACAGTTCTCGCTGTCGCCTTGCGCGGCAGGCAACTTGTAATAACTCGCAAACTTCAGCTTGTTGCCGTCCAGGTTGAAGATTGCATCGGCGCCCCACTTGTTCGGATCATTCGCGCGGCAACGAGCACCGAGCCCGCCACCCCACTCGTCGGTAAACACTACCTTCTTCCCGTCATTTGAAAACGAAGCGGAGTGCCAGTACGCGTAATTCGGATCGTTCACGGCGTCGAGACGCTTAGGGTTCGCGGGATCTTTGATGTCCAGCAGGATTCCGTTTCCGGAGCAGGCGCCCGCCGCGAGTCCAAGCGCTGAGTAGACAGTGATGTCGTGGCATTGATCGCTCGGCTGCGGTTTTTCCGCTCCCTCCTTACCGTGGGTGCCGCCATTCGTCAGCGCATTCAAAACCCCGGTTCGCGGGTCCATAAACAAACGCGGACTCGAAACGACCTTGGCATTCTGCGGCGCCGCCAGCGGCACTTTGATCACCTCGATGCGAAACAGCGCAGTGTTCGGATCTTTGTCCGGCGCCTCGCCCGAACAACCGGCAAGCTCTTCAGGCTGGCGGACGAACGACGTTCCAGACACGTAGACGTACACGTTGTTCTTGTCGTTTGGATCGACGACGAGTGTGTGCGTGTGCGAGCCGCGACATGTTTGCACGGCCGCGACCTGCTTCGGCTTTGTGACGTCCGTAATGTCGAAGATTCTCACGCCGCGAAAACGATCTTTTTGCGCTGGCGGCGGATTCGGTTTCTTTTCTTCTCCGGCAACCGGTTCAGGAGCTGGCGGCGCTGGTGGAAATCCCTGCGTGCCACAATCGAGGCGTCCGTTCGGCATCTCGACCGACATGAAGAGCAGGTTCTTGTAAACCGACACGTCGTTTTGTCCGCCGGGACAAACCACGGTGGTCAACAAGGTGGCTTTCGCGGGGTTGGAGATGTCGTAGATGCTGACGCCGTAGAAGTTTCCCTGGAACAGGTGATTGCCCTGAAACGCGAGGTCGGAGTTTGCGAAAGCAAGTTGCGCGGTGGCCAACTGCGCCGACTGTGGAATCTTCGCAGCGGGGATGCCGAGTAGACCGAGGGTCTTCTGCACCTTTGGATTCGATGGATCGTTTGAGCCGAGTTGGAAGACATCGGGTTTCTTGACGAGCAGGAGATGCTTGAGACCGAGTGATGTTTCACCCGCGTCGAAAACGCCGGGCGTTAGTTTCGCGCGTGGATCGGTTGCATCGGAGCCTGTCATTCCCGGCGGCAATGGACCAGCTGGTTCGGGAGCGAACGGGTTTTCCTGTTCCTGGCTGGTTGGTTTGTCCGGCGCCTTCGTGGGTTCCTGAGGCGGCGTGGCCGTGGGTGTTTGCGCGTGCAGCGTGGTTGCGAAGCAGACGCACAAAGCGAACAAAGCGATCAGTGTACGGAGGGCGTTACCGCGTACTCGACTCATCATTTCTCCTCTTTGGGTTTTTCACCCAGCATTGATTGCATGATTTTGATCTCGGCGCGTTGGCCGCTGTCGACTTCGGTTGCGAAGTTGAAAAGCTCAGCGTCCTGGCCCGCGCCGGAACTGTCAAACAAATCTTTCACCATAGTTAACGCGCCGTTGTGATGTTGAATCATTCCGGTCAGAAACAGACGATCAAATTCTTCGTTGCGCGCTTGCTTCAGCGCGTCCATCTGCTTTCGCGTGAGCATGCCCGGCATCAGCATTTCATGGCTCGACATGTCCATGCCCGGCATGTGTTGCGTGTGCTGCATGGGCCGCGAAGCGGGTTCCTGTCTGGTGGCGAGCCAGCGTTTCATAAAGTCGATTTCGTCTGATTGCGAGCGGCTGATGCGCGCGCCGAGCGACCGCAGGTCCTTGTTCTGCGTATGCGACTCGATCAGCGCGGTCATCTCGACGGCCTGAGCATGATGCATGATCATGTCCTGCATGAATTGAGTGTCTGCCGGCGAGTGTGGCGGCAAGGTGGCCCGCGTCGAAGACGGCAGCGTCTTCGTAGGTTGGCCTGGCGCGCCGGGTTGGACGACAACCGGTTTCCTGGGTCCGGCCTGTTGCGCGTGCACAGAGATCGTCAACAAGAATCCGAGAGCACCGGCGGGCAGAAATCTGACGCTGGCTTGAAAGCACATCATCGGTAGCAGGTCGGGCAACGAGTGCCATTACATTATCACAAAGGGGCCGACAACGCGCGTGCAGCGCGACTAACGAAACACAAACACGTCGATCGGCTCAACCACCGGTTTATCCGACACGCGCTCGGCGTAAAGACGCATCGCTGCCAGCCCCTCCTGAAAATCGTGCTGCGTCAGTTGAGCGAGGACTGAATCTGCTCCGGCTGAAAGTTTCTCCGCATACGCGGCGAGGCCCGGAGCGATCTGTTGAGTCACTAGCTGTGAGCTTACGGTGCTGAGTCCTGCTGACTCAAACACCTCGCAAATAAACGCAGCAGTGGGCAGACAGTCTTCCAGAATCGGCTCACTCGCCGGAAAGAACGGCACGTACGGATATGAAGAAATACGGTCGCGAATACCCGCGCGCAGAAACACGGTCGCACCGGCTCGAAGTACGCGCCGGCATTCACGCGCCGCGGCTATCGGATCTTCAAAGTGATGAAACGACATCGACATGAAAACCAGATCGACCGACTCGTCCTCGAGCGGTATGGCTTCGCCGGAACCAGCTTCGTATCGGACGCGGGGATCGCGTTGCTTCTTCCGCGCCTGGTCCAACATCTTTATCGACGGATCGACGCCGATTACTTCGGCATCGAAGTGCGTTGCGAGCGCTTCCGAGAAACGCCCGGTGCCGCAGCCTAGATCGAGAATCGTCTTGATCTGCTGCTTTGCCACCGACGAGGAAACGACGTCCATCCAGAGCTGGAGAAACTCCGGTCCGTGGTCACGGCCGCGATCGTAAACAACAGGTATGTCAGTGCTATCGTAGTCCATATCGCCGATACCCGTCGGTTCGCCTGGTCTATTGTGCGACAAACTCTGCCGGACTAACAGCTACGCACCATTTCCGCTCTGGATTTTTGCGCGAACAGTGAGACACTACCGCAATGGTGAGGAACATCAGCAAGCTCGAAGACGAGATCGATGCGCTGTTTACACTGCCGCTGGCGGAGTTCACCGGAGCACGCAACACGCTCGCTGCCCGGTTGAAAAAGGAAGGTCGGGCGAACGACGCGGACCGCGTGAAGTTGCTCGCGAAGCCGTCGATATCGGCGTGGACCGTCAACCAGCTCTACTGGGAACACCGCGAGGCGTTCGACGAGTTGATAGCCACGGGTAAACGGTTGCGCCCGGCGCAAAAGGGACGTCCTGGCGCGAAAGCTGCCGACATGCGCGAGTCGCTCGACGCGCGTCGCGAAGCACTGACGAACCTTTCTGAATTGGCAACCGAACTGTTGCGCGATTCGGGTCACAGCCCCACGCCGGAAACGTTGCGACGCGTCGTCACGACGCT
>DASTOZ010000185.1:0-2187 GCA_035762365.1 Pyrinomonadaceae bacterium
CACCCACGTCTCGAGTGCTGAATATCTCGCCACCGGAATCAAACGTCACAAGATCGCCGCCGTGCTGATCGCGCTGATCCTCGTCGCGGCGATCGGCGGTGGTTACTATGTCTACAGTCGCCGGGTTCAACCGCTAACCGAGCGCGACACAGTCCTACTGACTGACTTCGTCAACACGACCGGCGAGCCTGTATTTGACGGCACGCTGAAACAGGCGCTCGCAGTACAACTGGGCCAGACGCCGTTTCTGACTCTCTTTCCGGACGAACGCGTTCGCGAAACGCTGCGCTTCATGGGACGTTCGCCTGACGATCGCATCACGCGCGACGTCGGACGCGAGATCTGCCAACGACAAGGCATCAAAGCGATGTTGGGTGGGTCGATCACGAGACTCGGCGCGAACTACGTGATCACGCTCGAAGCGATCAACCCTCGTTCCGGAGATCCGTTCGCCAGCGAGCAGGTCGAGACCGACAGCAAAGAGAGGGTCCTCGCGTCGCTTGGCACGGCTGCTTCAAACCTGCGCAAGAAACTCGGCGAGTCGCTCAGTTCGATTCAGAAGTACGACGCGAAGATCGAACAGGCGACGACTTCGTCGCTGGAAGCGCTAAAGGCTTACGCGATGGGAGACGAGGAACGTCAGAAGGGACGATCGCGCGAGTCGCTGGCCTTTTACAAGCGCGCAATCGATCTCGATCCAAACTTCGCGATGGCCTACGCGCGCATCGGCGTTCACTACTTCAACTACGGACAACTTGAAACTTCGAAGCAGTTCATCCAGAAGTCCTACGACCTGCGTGACCGCGTGAGCGAACGCGAACGCCTGTACATCGCGGAGAAGTATTACAACTACGTCACCGGTGAAGTCGATCAGGCTGTCGAAACGCTGCAAACGTGGTCGAAACTTTATCCGAACGATTTCGTCCCGCACAACAACCTGTCGATCAACTACAAGCTCCTTGGCCGTTACGAAGAAGCGTTGAAAGAAGCGCTCGAAGCGACGCGATTAAGTCCCAACAACACAAGCGCCCGGACAAACGTGATCAGCAACTTCCTTTCGCTGGGACGGTGGGACGAAGCCGAGCAGGCGATTGCCGAGTTGCGAAAGATCAATCCCGAACTGCCAATGGTGCACGGGACCGCGGCCTTTCTCGGTTTTATTCGCGGCGACCAAGCGGCAATCGATCGTGAGATCGAGTGGTCCAAGGGCAAACCGGAAGAGGCTGAGTTCATTGCGATGCAAGGCGCGCACGCGATGTACCTGGGCAAGCTGAAGGATTCCGAACAATTTGCGACCCGTGCCGTCGAGTCGTTCAAGCAGCAGAACCGGCAAGAGAACGCGGCGAACGTGCTGATGAACTGGGCGAGTAACATGGCCATCGTCGGGAAATGCCAGCAGGCTAAAGATAAGGTGACCGCGGCGATGGCTTTATCGCGTGGCGAGAATCTCCTCTCCGGCGCCGCGCTGATCTACGCGGCGTGTGGCGATGCAAGTCGTGCCCAGTCGATGATCGACGCGGCACGTGCGTCGGCCCCGAAGAACACGTTCCTGACTGCGCTCATCACGCCTCTGGTGCGAGCGGAGATTGAAAAGAACCGCGGCAACACGGCCGAGGCGCTTCAGCTACTCGAATCGATCCGGAACTACGATCTCGGCGAGGCGGCTGGTCTGGGCAACAACTACCTGCGCGGACACTTCTATCTCGAACAGCGACGCGGCAACGAGGCGGCGGCGGAGTTCAAGAAGATCATCGACAATCGAGGGGTCGATGGGTTGTCTCCGTTGCATGCGCTTTCGTATGTCGGGCTGGCCCGCGCTGCCGTGCTCAACGGCGACACCGGCGCAGCGCGGAAGGCGTACCAGGATTTCTTCGCGCTCTGGAAAGACGCCGACGCGGACCTCCCGGTTCTCGTTCAGGCGCGCAAGGATTACGAGCAACTTAAGTAGGGCTTTGGTCTTCGGTCTTGGGTCTTAGATTTTAAGCTTTGGCGCGGAACTAGTGAAAGTTGACTGGAACAAAGACCCAAGCCCTAAGACCAAAGACCCAACGTGTGATATAGTTCCCGCCCTAACAAACCCGCACGATATTCTCAGAAGGATCTGGATCAATGTCAGGACATTCCAAGTGGCATAGTATTAAACACAAGAAGGGCGCGCTCGATGCCAAGCGCGGCAAGCTGTTCACG
>DASTOZ010000186.1:0-3059 GCA_035762365.1 Pyrinomonadaceae bacterium
GGTGACGAGGATGAGACCGCGCCGCTCTTCGGCGATTCTGTCGATGACTGGTGGAAGACCGAGTTGTGCCGTGCTTTTCGTGTGGTCGGGGATGACGCGCAGGACGATGCTGACCGTGCCGCGTTGCTGAAAGATATTGGCGCGAAACCGGCCTAATCCGGAGACGCCGTAGCCGATGTCGACTTCTGAGACCTCCTTGAAGCGTTGCTTCTGCCGGTTGGACATCATCGAAAACGCCATGTCCAGCGTGTCTTCGGGCTTCAAACGCGCGGCGTTTTCGACCGGGTGAAGTTCGCCTCCGATGCGCATGACCGGGAACGCGCCCACCTTGAGATGGAGGTCCGAAGCGGCATGACCGCACGCAATTCGCAGTAGATCGTCAATTTTTACGGCCATCAGGCGTAGTGAAAACCTTTCGGGGACTTCGGAAAAGAGGTGGTTTTGGGAACTTCGCGCGGGAAGGAGCGCTGGGCTTAATAGCTAGCGCGTTGGAACTGCGCCGCACCGAATATACCACAGACTACGCGGCGGCGCGCAATCTGTGGTTTTTCATCGATGAACAGGCGGCTTAGACGTCGCGGCGACTTAATCGACGTCGCGGCGACTTATCGCCGTCGCGGCGACTTAATCGCGGGCGGCGGCCGTGAAGAGAATCGGGGCCGTGTCCTCGGTCGATGTTTCGAGGCTGCGACGCGCGAAGCCTTCCGGGGTGGAAGAGGCTTCTTTCTTATTCACGTAGGTGAGCCAATCGCCGGGGGCGGGGCGTTCACCCTTCGTGATCTCGAAGAAGATTTTCTGGATTTTCTCCGTGATCGGGCCGCGTCCGCCGCTGCCGACCGTAATCCGGTCGACAGAACGAATTGGCGTGACCTCGGCGGCGGTGCCGCTAAAGAACAGCTCATCCGCGACGTAGAGCGCGGCGCGTTGAATCGTCCGCTCCTTAATAGTAAGGCCCAGCTCCTGGCAGATCTGAATGACACTGTCGCGAGTAATGCCGGGCAGAATCGACGACGAAAGCGGCGGAGTGAGCACGACGTCGCCGGTGATGAGGAAGATGTTCTCGCCGGAGCCTTCGGAAACGTAACCGCGATCGTCGAGCGCGATGCCTTCGGCGAAACCATTCAGCAGCGCTTCCATCTTGATGAGCTGCGAATTCATGTAGTTTGCGCCGCTCTTCGCCATCGGAGGCATCGAATTCGGCGTCAGGCGGTTCCAGCTGGAAACGCAAACGTCCACGCCCTGTTCGATCGCTTCATCGCCGAGATACTTGCCCCAATCCCATGCGCCGATGTAACAGGCAACCGGATTCGGAAACGGGTTCACGCCAAACGCGGGGTGCTCTTCGTCGAGACTGCGAAACAGGATTGGGCGCAGGTAGCACTGGTCCATACCACTGCGGCGCACGAGTTCAGCGGTGGCGTCGCAAAGCTGATCGAGAGACCACTGGTGGTCCATGCGGTAAATCTTGGCAGAGTTAAGAAAACGTTGCATGTGTTCGCGCAAACGGAACACAGCGGGACCTTGTTTAGTTGAGTAACATCTGATGCCCTCAAAAATGCTGGAGCCATAGTGAAGCACGTGCGACATCACGTGCACCCTGGCGTCGTTCCAGTTGATGAATTCGCCATCATGCCAAACGAGATCGCAGATGCGTGGTGTCTTAACGTCTTTTACTTTGCCTTCTTTTGAGAACATATTGTTTACTCCTTAGGGTTAATACCGGATCGGGGGCGGGCCCTCACCGTGCCGCAGACCATCAACCTGGGAACTCGGTCCTTTTTAAATGCGCTGAGTGGATGCCGGACATCGCACAATACAGTAGTTGCAGTTCGCTTGGCAAGAACGCTTGCCTCGTGTTTAGTCTTGTGCTTCTAATGTTTTCAGCCTGTACATTTGATCGAAAAATGAACCAAAACAACCAAAGCTCTCCATCAACTAAAACTACTAATAACGGCCCGATTTTAATCCACCAACGAGCCATCGCCATCGACATGCACGCCGACACAGCGCAAAGGCTGCTCGACGAAAACGTCGATATCCAGCAGGAGCTCAGCGACGGCCATTTCGACGCGGTACGCGCGAAAGCAGGCGGCTTGGACGCGCAGTTTTTCTCGATCTGGGTTGAACCGCAGTTGTTTGGCTTAACCGGCGCGAGAGCAATGAAACGCGCCGACGACCAGATCGCGGCGGTGAGCGCTTTGGCCGAAAAACACCCGGAAGCATGGGCCCTCGCGACTTCCGCGGCGGACATTCGCGCGGCGGTGAAAGACGGAAAAATGGCTGCATTGATGGGTCTTGAAGGCGGTTACGCCATCGACGACCGGCTCGAGAACGTTCAGCGTTACTACGACATGGGCGTGCGTTACATGTCGCCGGCGTGGAGCGTCAGCACCAGTTGGGCCGGATCTTCCGGCGACGACGTTGGCCGCACTCGCGGACTCAATGAGTTCGGTAAGAGCGTCGTGCGCGAGATGAACCGTTTGGGCATGATGATCGACGTGTCGCACGTCTCGGATCCGACGTTCTGGGACATCGTTAACACTTCGACGGCGCCGGTTGTCGCAACGCACTCCGCATGTCGCGCGATTGCCGACGTTCCGCGCAACCTGACGGACGAAATGATTCGTGCGCTAGCGAACACAGGCGGAGTCGTGAACGTGATCTTCTATCCGGAACATCTGGAGCCGGGTTGGAGTCAGAAGAAGAAGCAGGTGGACGCCGAGATCGCGACGATGGTCCAGGAAGCATCTGCGGCTGAACCGGGTGATGCGGTGCACAAGAAGATGGCCCGCGACGCGGTGCGATCGCGCGAGTATGCGAAGCGGTTGCCGCCGGTCCGTGTGGCGCGGATCGTGGACCACATCGATCACATCGTGAAGTTGGTGGGCGTCGATCACGTCGGCATCGGATCGGATTTCGATGGCGTGCAGATCACGACGACGGGATTGGCGACGGTTGCCGAGTTGCCGAACTTGACGAAAGAATTGTTGAGTCGAGGTTACTCGGAAGAAGACGTCAACAAGATTCTCGGTGGGAACATGTTGCGCGTGATGGACGCG
>DASTOZ010000187.1:0-3570 GCA_035762365.1 Pyrinomonadaceae bacterium
TCGGCAGCATCAAATAAACTTTCGTTTCCACTTTCTGATTACCAAAGACGTGCACGTTCACCGGTTTCGTCCGCCGCAACGGCACAATCTGCTCATACTTGCCAAACGAGATAGCCCCAGTCGGACACACACTCGCGCACATCGGCTTCAATCCCTCTGATGAACGGTCGTAACACATGTCGCACTTCATCTGGAGGTGAATCTCCGTGTTGTACTTCGGCACGCCAAACGGGCACGCGTTGACGCAGTTTCGACAATCGAGACACCGAGGCTTCAGTGCTGACATAACTACGCCGTCGTCCGAAACTTTAATTGCATCAGCGGGGCAAACGAGCGCGCACGTCGGTTCCTTGCAATGCATGCACACGGTCGGCATCGTCGCCGTCGTTTCGGCGCGATCGATGTAGTCGACAAAGATCATCGAATAGCCTTTGTGCGTGGCGCACTCGCGGCAGGCTGCGACACAGGCGCGGCAGCCGATACAACGTTGCGGATCGATGAACATTGTCTCTTCCATCCGCTACCCCCTTTTCACCTCGCTTGCCGATGCGCCCTTGCGTTGCCGGCCAAGAAGCGGCAACTGTCGCGAGTGAATCTTTTCAATTCTCGCGGCGCACGCCTTGAACTCCGGGATCTTCGAAGTCGGATCCAACGCCGGATTCGTCAACTGATTCACCGCCAATTGTTCTCCCCAGTGATACGGAATGAAAATCGTGTCGGGACGAATGGTCCGCACCACCAACACCGGGAACACGCCATCGCCGCGTCGCGAAACCACTCGCACCCGTTCTCCATCATTGATCTTCAACTTCGCTGCCGTTTCAGGATGGACCTCGACGTAAGGCTCGGGACATTGCTCGACGAGGAAACCGATGCGCCGCGTTTGATTGCCTGAAAGATACTGGTAGACCACGCGTCCACTCGTCAGTATCAAAGGGAATTCGTCGTCGGGAACCTCGTTGGGCGGGTTGTACTCGATCGCGTGAAACTTCGCCTTACCGTCCGGATGATAGAAACGGTCCTCGAACAAGCGAGGCGTTCCCGGATGATCTTCCGTCGGACAGGGCCAGAAGATTCCATTGTTCTTTTCGATCTTCTCCCACGTGATGCCGTAATAGTCGGCGTTGCCGCCGCGCGAAGCGACACGCAGCTCCTGGAAGATTTCACGCGGCGAGTTGAAACCAAAATACTTCCCGCGATCCATGCGACGCGCGATCTCCTGAACGATCCACCAATCAGCGCGAGCCTCGCCGGGCGGGTTGTTCGCTTTGTTGATCTTTACGACGCGACCCTCGCTGTTGCAGGTGACGCCTTCGTCTTCGCTCCATGCTGAACCGGGCAGGACCACATCCGCGTAACGCGCGCCTTCCGACATGAAGAAATCGATGCAGACGTAAAAGTCCAGACCCTCGAGCGAACGACGAATATCGTTGATGTCGGGAAGACTCACCATCACGTTGTTACAGATCGACAGCAACCCGCGAATCTCGCCTTCGCGCATTTTGGTGAACATCTCGACGACGGAGACTCCCGCTTGCGGCAGTTCAGCTTCGGGCAGGTCCCAAACCTGACACACGTGTTTGCGATGTTCGGGATTCGTGATCGAACGTTGTCCGGGGAGCTGATCCGCTTTTTGACCGTGTTCTCGTCCGCCCTGACCGTTACCCTGGCCGGTGATGGTTCCGTAACCACGTCCGGGTGCGCCGATCTGGCCGGTAGCAAGGACGAGATTGATGTACGACAGAACGTTGTTGACGCCGTTCGTGTGGTGTTCGATGCCGCGAGCGTGCATCACCATGGCTGTTTTCGCGCGGCCGTAGAGTCGAGCAGCTTCGACGATTTTTTGTGCCGGCACGCCGCAGATTTGCGAGGCGACCTCCGGCGAATAACGACGGGCCAGCTCGCGAGTTGCTTGCCAGTCGTTCGTGCGCGAATCGATGAAGGCCTGATCGATGAGGTCCTCTTCGATTAGAACGTGGAGCATTCCATTGGCGAGCGCGACGTCAGTGCCGGGCTTGAGTTGAAGATGCAGATCTCCCTGTCGTGCTGTCGCCGTCTCGCGCGGATCGACGATGATCCAGAGTCCGCCGTTGTCGCGTTGTTGCCATAGGAACTTGTTAAGCACCGGGAAGGTCTCGGCACAGTTGGATCCGGCAATCAACAAGACTTCAGCCAGCGGAATGTCGCTCCATGGATTTGCGGCGCGATCGATGCCGAAGGCTTTGTTGTTGCCCGCCGCAGCCGACACCATGCAGAGCCGGCCGTTGTAATCGACGTAGCGAGTGCCGAGTCCGGCACGCGCAAACTTGCCCATCAGGTACGTCTTCTCGGTCGTCAATGAAGAGCCTGAATAGACTCCGATCGAGTCTCGACCGTGAGTCGCCTGCAGCTCTTTGAACTTCGCGACGACTAGATCCAGCGCCTCGTCCCAACTCGCTCTTTCAAAACGACCGTGGCGTTTGATCAACGGATAAAGCAGGCGATCCGGATGATGCACCTGTAAGTAAGCCGTCACTCCCTTCGGACAAAGGCGTCCCTCGTTAACGGGAAAATCATAACGCGGCTCAAAACCGACGACGTGATCGTTTTCGACGAGCAGGTTCATGCCGCATTGCACCGCGCAGTATGGGCAGTGGGTCGGCACGACGCGATCGATTACGCGGTCTGCGCGCCAACCGTCGTATGGGGAGTCGTGCAGGTGAGGCCCAAACTCCTCGACGATCTGATCCAGATGTTCGACTTTACTCATGTGTCAATCCGCGATCCTTGAAACACTTTTTCCGTCGTTTCCGCCAAGTTGGCGTAGGCGAGTGCGCGCATCACACGTTTGCAGCGCGGGCAGTAATCCTGAAGCGTCTTGCCGTCGCCGAGTGAATAATCAAATCCAAGCTTGTCAACCACTGTTTTCAAATCGTCCAGCCAGAGTTGGGCCACGAACTCCGCTCCGCACCGCGCGCATTTAGCCTGCGGCATTTCGCGGGCGCGTTCCTGATAGAGTTCGACGCCAATCGATGCCGGACGTTGCACGACGTGAAACAGCTTGCCGAAAGGTAAATAGAAGAGCGTCATGATCACGGTTGCCTGATGCGTCAATGCGATGAAGTGATACATGTAGCCGTCGAGCCATAAACTCGAGGCGGTCAACATAAGTCCGGTGACGGAGATCGCGATCAGCAGCATGTGGGGGACGAAGTCGAGCGTGAATTGCTGCAACGCAATCGCGCCGCGATCGCGAAGACGTCGATGAATTGCGATCGCGCAGCCGGCGATCACCATCACGGCAGTGAAGTCGAGAGCATGAAACGTGATCCACGCGATGAGGCTGCGTCCGTTCATGACGTTCAACGGAAAGCCGAAGACGTAGGCGCGATAGCCGAGTTCGCCTTCGAGTTTGAAGTGCACCCAGCCAAACACAAGCGGAAAGGTAATGAGCGCCGATAGCACACACCCCCACATGATCAGGAAGTGCATGGCCCAGCGTGAGAATCCGCGTTTGAAGATGAATCGTTGTCCGACCAGGTTGGTGGCGACAGTCTTCGCCGCGTTGGCGGTGTTCTGCACAAACTTTTC
>DASTOZ010000188.1:0-6290 GCA_035762365.1 Pyrinomonadaceae bacterium
CCTTCGACCGTGCCGTCCGGACGCGCACGCAACCAGAGACGCTGACCCGGGCCAACGTTTCCCTGGAACAGCAAACCCTCACCAGTCGTGAGATTGACGATCACCGGCACGCTCTCCGGGCCATCGGCCAATCCGGTCAGCAGGAATGAAAGCGAACTCTCGTCGAGGCCTTTGTTTGCGATCGTGAACTGCGAGAGCGGCGTGATGTTGTCAATGAAATCCGGGCGCATCCACTGACGGCGCTCAGGGTTCTCGATCAGCACCGGCTCTTCGTCGTGAAACCTGACGTTCGTCGCGTCCTGATAGCCATCGGTGTAGCTTTCGGCGAAACCGGTGAGCGCTTCCGCGGTGACGGCGCCGCGTTGCAAGGCGGCGTTGCGCTGCGCATGGACCCACGAACGGAAAAGCGCCAGGTTCTGCCACGGCTCGGGAGCGAAATCGAGTATGGCGGCGAGTTTCGCGGCGTCTTCGAGTTCGAGGGCGGCATCGAAATGGTGCGCGCGCTGAATGTCGAGCAACTCCTCCTCGACGATCTCGACCTGGATCGCGGGTTGGGCCAACGTCGCGACGACGAGTTCACCTTCGCGATAAAGCAAGGGAAGACGAGCGGCCATGTCGTCGGCACGCTTCATACGCCGCCCTCCCGCACTTCGACGTTCAACGATTGATTACGCAATCGCTCGTTCGGCGCCGGCGCGTACGAACCAACGCCGTCGGTGAGCTGGAAGAAGCGTTCGCCACTCTCGACCGTGACGATCGCGTCCGAGCGAACGAGCGCGTAGCGTGAATCGTCGCGAATCGCCGCGGCGAGCCCGTCGAGCGTCAACGGAGCATTGCTGGCGCGCGTGGTCAGGTGACTGTCGAAGGCGTTCGTAATCGCAGCCGTGGCCTGGGCCTGTGTCGTACCGGGCGTGAGATGAATCGGCAGCACCGCCGTGACTTGCACGTCGACTGTCGTAGTGATCGCCAGTTCGGTTTGCGGTTCGGCGAATTGGATCGGCGTGTTGACACTGATCACTTCGCCCGCGGCAACTGTTAGCTCTTCCGCTTCGGCGCCGTTTTCGGGCGTGAGAAACACGTGCGCGTCGACGATGCGAGCGTCTTCCATCACGAGCGCGGCGAGTCGTGCGCGGCGCACCGTTCCGCCAGGCTTTGTATCGTTGAGCGCCTTTACGAGTTTTGCTTCGAGTGCAGCTTTCAGCGATGCGAGATCGGAACCGCTGAGTCCGGTCCCGGAGAGTGTCAACTGCACGCGCACGCTCACGCGCCGGCGTTTGGCGATGCCCGGGACCACGCGAATGCCCGCAGGCTTCACCTGCTGAATGCGCTCCGCGACTCGTGCTTGTGCCTCCGGCGTCTCCTGAAAATATGCGACGTCGATCTTCACTTCGCCGGCCACACCGTTTGGCTCTTCGGTGATGCTGACGTCCTTTACTTCTTCGAGCGACATCAGGTGAAACTTCAACGCGTCGAGAGTGCCGCGGACGACGCCGTGAAACGCAGATCGGGTGCGACGCCGCAGTTCGTCGTCAGTTTCCGCCTGGCTCAACCGGCGACTTGCCTGTGTGTTTGAAACGCCGTCGATCCCGGCAACGAGCACTTCGAGGCGATCGAGTTTGCCTGCTTCGACTTCCGCCGTGCCCGGAGTCTCGCCTGCGGCGATCACTTCACGCGTGCTTTCGCCTGGCTCGAGGATCAGTTCGTCTTGTGTGAGATAACGGTTGCCGTCGTCGTCCGTGATCACCGTGCCGGTGGGAACCGTGATGCGACCAGTGTCGCCTGCGCGCCGGCTGAAACGCACCTTTGTGACCGGATGGCCACTTGCCAGACGAGCGACGCCGACGAGTGCGACCACCTTATCGAGCGAACGTCCTTCGGCGGTCTCGACAAACGCCGACTTGTAGATAAAGTCGAGATGTTGATACGTGACCGCCATCTCGAAGGCGATCGTTTCGACCAATGTGCGAATGACGCTGCCGACGTTCAGATCGTTCAGCGGCGTCGGATTCGAGCGGACGGGATAGTAGTTGACGGTTAGTTCCGAATTGGGTAACGGTCGTCGTCCGCCGTCGCGGAATCGAATTGCGTCTTTTTTGCTGTCGTCACCGGTGGTCGAGATCAATTCGAAGTCAGCGCTCGTGAAGCGGAAGGGAAGTGGACGATCGACTGTGCCGACGAAACCCTGCAAATGAGAAATGCGTTTGACCGGTCGATCTTTTAGCAGAGCGGGAACCACGAGTGCGTCGCCGGCTGGTGCTCGAAGCGACTCCGCGACCGTGCCGCCGGTTAGCGTCGTCAATAGATCGCGCACGATGTCCGGATAAAGACGCGGCTCGTAAGTCACAATCCGACCTCCAGTGAAAGACTGACTGGATCACCGCCACCGCGAATCGGTTGGACCGCGACAGTCAATACAAAGTTGTCGATCTGTTCGGCTAACGGATCGAAAGTCAGCTCGACTGCTTTTGGTTCGACACGCGGTTCGCGCGCGACGGCTTCGAGCACGAACGCACGGCAAAGGTTTCGCAACTCTTCCGTCTTGCGACGTCCAATCAACTCGCCGAGACGCGAGCCGTAATCAGAATGTCCGAGTGTCGCCAATGAACCTACGGGTGTCAGCAACCTAAGTAGTAACGCTTGCGCGACGTTCTCGCGGCCTTCGATCGATGAGAGATCGGTTTGCATATCAGGCTCGCCGGGTCTGGATCTCCTGATGACGCGCACTTTCGTGGTGAGATCGAGAGACGCGGCGTCGTAGGCCACCATGTTTGGGACCACGGAAAGATCGGCGCCGAAGAGTTGGTCCATGATTTATCCAATCATCACAGTGCCGGCTGCGATTACCTGTCCTTTTGGCGCCGTCGGTGTGATGTCGTCACAGTCGACTGACAGGTCGGCGTTGCGCGCAGCCTGTTTGCCGCCGATCTTCACGGTCGCACTGCCGAGCTTGATCGTCGATTTGTTTTGCGGCGGAACTTGAAAACTCGTACCTGGCGGCGTCGGGATGTGCGATGGGCTGTTCGTCGCTTGCGAATCTACCGTCGCCGCGGGCTTGCCCATGATCTTCACTGTCTGTACGGCGCCGCCATCGATTTGTCCGGTGAACGGATGCGGCAGCGGCGTCGGGATCGGACCACCGGCCGACGGCACCATCACGATGTGCGTATCAACGCCCACGACCATGCTTCCTTCAGTTGCTGCTGGTTGGCCCATCAGTTCATCTCCACGATGCCGCCGGAAACTTTCACCTTCGCTTGACCGGCGATCTCGATTTCGGTGGCTTCGAGTTTCAGTTTTCCCGCGGCTTTGACAGTTACGTCGCCGTCCTTCTTCATTACTATCTTGCTCGAGCCTGCGGCGAGCTCCATTCGCCCGCCACCCGCGCCGTCCAGCGTCGCTTTGATCTCTCCGACACCAACGGTCACTTTTTCTTTCACGACTTCGATCAGCACGTCGCCCGGCAGCGTCAATTTCACAGCCGGCGGATCGCCAGTGATCTCGCACTCCAGATCGGGCGTCGATCCTCCCGACGGCAGTCGCAATACCATCTGTCCATCCTTGTGCTTTGGCGGCTCCTGGTCGGGGTGGTAGAGCCGGCCCACGACGACTGGCGAGTGATAGTCACCTTCAAGAAACACGACGACGACGAGATCGTCGACCGCCGGTATCGCGGCAAAACCCATCGCACCCACCGCAATCGGAACGCGATTCAGAATGATCCCCGAGTCGCGAAGCTGCACAGAGACT
The DNA here is from genome assembly GCA_035762365.1 of Pyrinomonadaceae bacterium. Lineage (GTDB taxonomy): Bacteria > Acidobacteriota > Blastocatellia > Pyrinomonadales > Pyrinomonadaceae > PSRF01. The sequence goes on from DASTOZ010000188.1 coordinate 3,748, forward strand.
GCGTGGTCCGCAGGCGCGGCTTCGTTCGGATGAATGCCCGTGACTTTGCCGACACTCGCGATAGGCCGCGCCGACGCTTCGTGCCGCGCAATGCGCGAGATGCTGCTGAACAAAGCAGTCGCGCTCATAACAGCCCTCCGATCGCGGAGAGCCCGGCGCCGAGTAAACCCGAAAGCAACGACGACGTGTCGGCGCTTTCGGCTTCGATCGTCGTGAAGCCACCCGATCCTGGTCGCAACTCATGTTGCACGCGTGTGAGCAACCATGGTCCAGCGCCGAGGCCGTCCGGCAGCGATTGCACTTCGATCACGTCTCCGGGTCTGAGTGCAGGTAGCAGGAAGCAGCGGCTGCGCAGACGTTTCGCGCGCGCGGCATTTGACGTTTGCAGCGCGGTCGAGACGTCGTCCGCGGCAGTCGGCGTGCGCAACAACGGCAGCGGATATCGCACGATGCCTGCGCCACCCGCGGCGGCTGACGACGGTACGAAATCCAGCGACGGTCTCAACGCGTCGGGCGCGCTTGCTGATCCTGCTGGTCCAAATCCGATCGCGAAGCGTTGCGCGTTGATCGTTTCGTTATCAGACGACGAGTAGTCGATCATCTCGCGGCCGTAGAGTAGCGCGATGGACGGTTGGCCGGACGGTCTCGCAATCACGTTCAGCTTGCCTTCCGCATCGATAAGCGCGATCGCGCCGGACAACCGCGCCAGCTCCGCGACCTGCTCTGCCGCGGTGCGGCCAGGTTGGGCCACGTACGCCGGCAGATCCAGATCGACGTCGATGTCGCCGATGTTCACGCCGGCATCCGACGCGAGTGTTCGAATCACCTGTTTCGCGTTTTGCTTCTCGAATGTTTGGCAGGGACGATACGCGGCGAGATCGGTTGCGGCGTCAGCGAGCGTGACGTGAATGCGGCGGAAGTCACGACGCACTGTTCGCACTTTTCCCGTGAAGAGTTTTTTCAAACCCTCGCCGCCGTCGACGTCCATCGCAGCATCGTCGGCGGGCGCCGCTTCAAAGCGAACCGTCGCAGGCAGTGAAACGCGTACTGAGTTACCGCGCGGTAACGGCTCGAGACACGCGTGCAACTCGACCGCATGCGTGTCGTAGCGCAGATTTCCAAGCGTGACTGAGAGGGTCGGCGCAAGACTCATGACGAGAACAAACCTTCCAGTGCGCGTGTCGCGTCCTGAAAACCCGACGCGACGTTGCGCATGTTGTCGACGGTGCTGTTGAGCGGTTCGAGCATGCCGCCGAAATTGAGACCACCTGACGACACGAGACTCGCGAGCGAACTGAGTGTTTCGACCGCGCCCAATGCCTGTTCGGCCGCCGAAGCAACATCGCCGGCGAGGTCTTCGAGATCACCGAGCATGCCGGTGTCGATGCCGAGATCGCCGAGACCGAACTCGTCGAGTCCACCGAAGCCGCTGACTTCAGCAGGCGGCGGAAGTGGCGGACTTTCGGCCAGCTCGATGCGATAGTGAATCTGGTTCGGACGTCCGGCGGATTCGTAGTCCTCAAGCGACCGGATCACGACCTTTTGCAGATCGAGCGCGCTGGTGATGTCGGCGGCGAACGTGAGCTCTTCGCCGGTTTGCGCGGCAGTTTGCAGGCTGCCGAGATCGTCGCGAGTCGTCTCGCCGATCAGCACGCCTTCGATGCGAATGTGGTGCGAAGGCCGCCCGGATCGCTGTTGCAGCTCGCCTTCGAGTCCCGCGATGCGCGACGAAGCGAAGCCGGCGTCGAGCGAGTGCTCGATGTGCTGGACGTACTGCAGCGAGATGTCGCCTAAGAGCGGGATGGGACGAGTCATGGATCAATGCCTCGCATATCGCATTCGGCTTCGAGCAGTTGGGCCACTTCGGCGAGCCAGTCTTGCGATGATTGTGTTTCGGGGGCGGCGACACTGGACGCGCGTGAACTCATGCGCGCCCGTTCTGACGAAGCTTCTGATGAAGCTTCTGACGAGGCTCGCGCGTTGGAAACTGAGGTTGCCATTGGTTGCCAGGACGGAAAACCGGCAACTGGTTGCGGTAGCGGTTGCTCGATCTGCGCGGGCGCCGCGGCTGCTTGTGAGAGCGAAAAGTTAAAGTGATTCGATTGTGGTTTCAGGGGCGGTGGAAAGTCAGTTTTCAATGACGCCGCGGCGATCGTGCTGGAAAGCGCCACTGACTGAGACCTCGCCGGTGCAGGCACAAGCTCAACCGGTTCGACTGTCGGGCGATCTGCATTCACACCGAGTACTCGAAACGGAACTCGTTTGACAGGCGAGGACGATTGCGTCTCGAACCCCGCACTTTTCGTTGAATGGGACTGCTGATGTGACGTCGTTGATGAGGTTTGGGTTTGAACTGTTTTGGGTTTAGCGTCGGCTCTGCGGTCCGAAGCGACGGCGCGTTGCGAGAGCTTCGACGCCATCTGCGAAATGAGCGAGCCCAGATCGGCGTCGCTCTTTTGAAACACGATTTGTTTCCAGCCATTCGAATCCTGTTGGACCATCTGACTGCACAACCTGTCGATGACGATCGCCATCGTCTCGGC
>DASTOZ010000189.1:0-7247 GCA_035762365.1 Pyrinomonadaceae bacterium
GGTTTGTGCTGTTGATTGCCTGCGCGAATGTCGCGAACTTGCTGATCACGCAGGGTACCGTTCGCGAGCGCGAGTTGGCTGTGCGTGCAGCGCTCGGCGCCAGTCAGGGACGCTTGATTCGACAGTCGATCTCCGAAGCGTTACTGCTTGTTTCACTGGGTTGCGCGGGGGGACTGTTGCTCGGGACGTGGAGTCTGCGCCTGCTGGTTGCACTGCTACCGGAAGAGCTCCTGCCGTTCTTCGTAAAGATCGAACTCGACAGCCGCGCGTTGATGTTCACACTGCTCGTCGCACTTCTGACTGCTCTCTTCGTTGGACTGATACCCGTGCTGCGAACGATGTCGTTAGAGCTGGACCAGTCGCTCAAAGCAGGTGGCAGATCCGGCACGAGCGCGGGCATGCAACGCGTTCGCGGCGTGTTGGTGGTGAGCGAGATCGCGCTGGCCGTCGTGTTGCTCGCCGGCGCCGGACTAATGATGCGAAGTTTCACGCGCTTGCAAAATACCTCGCCCGGATTCACGGCTGACGGCGTGCTTCATCTGGAGATCAACCCTACCTATAAGAGCGAGAATGATTACCGCGTCGAGTTCATGTCGCGCCGTTACAAAGAGTTGCTCGATGAGGTTGCGAAGGTGCCGGGCGTGGTGGCCGTTGCCGCCAACAGTGATTTGCCTTTTGTGGGTCAAAAACCGTGGTATCGAGGCGAGTTTTCGATTAAGGGCCAGTCGAGCGACGAACAGAAGCAGAACCCGATGGTGAATTATCAGGCCGTCTCGCCTGAGTATTTTCGAGTGATGGAGATCCCGCTGCTTCGTGGTCGCGTCTTCACTGACCGCGACAACGTGCGACCCGACGGTCAGCGCGATGTGGCGATCATCAGCAAACAGTTGGCGGAACGCATGTGGCCCAATGCCAATCCTTTGGGCCAGCGAGTCAACTGCAACGACGATGGCACAGGCTGCGGCGAAATCGTCGGCGTCGTCGGCGACGTCAAGCACAACAGTCTGGTCGACGACGTCGGTTACGACTTCTACTATCCCGCGTACCAAAGTTACAGCAAGCAAACTCACTTTGTTGCTCGCACACAGGGCGATCCAATGACGCTCGCAAAAGACATCCAGCGAGCGATCTGGCAAACGGCGCCCGACACCGGCATCTTCAACGTCATGCCCGTGACCAGACTGTCGGCGAACACGATCTGGCAATCGCGAGTTTGGAGTTTGCTGTTGGGAATCTTCTCGGCTGTCGCACTGGTGCTGGCAACCGTCGGCATCTATGGAGTGATGGCTTACTTCGTGACTCAGCGAACGCGCGAGATCGGCGTGCGCATCGCGCTCGGCGCACAGTGGCGCGACGTGCTGAAGCTGGTGTTGAGAAGCGGCCTTGTGCTCGTGACGATCGGGTTGGGGATCGGACTTGCCGGTGCCTTAGCGTTGACCCGATTAATGACCAGTCTGCTGTTTGAAGTCTCGCCGGCCGATCCGATTACGTTTGTCGCCGTGGCGCTCTCCGTCGTGTTCGCGACGCTGCTGGCGTGCTACATCCCCGCGAGACGCGCAACTCGAGTCGATCCGCTGATCGCTTTGCGATACGAATGAGTTCAACTCTCGGGCATGAAGCGATAACCGACCCACGGTTCAGTGACGATGTAGTTCTGACCAGACACTTCCTTCTCTAGTTTCTTGCGCAGGTTTCCGACGAAGACGCGCAGGTACTGGTCCTGTTCGACGTAATCGCCACCCCAAATCGCTGCGAGCAACGTGCGATGCGTCAACACTTTTTCGGCGTGCTTCACGAAGTACACGAGCAGCTCGAACTCCTTCGGCGTCAGATGAAGCTCCGACCCGCGAACGGTAACTCGCCGCGACTCGAAATCGATGTGAAAGTCTCCTGAATCCAGAACCATCGGCTCGGGTTCGCTTTTCGCCTGCGTGCTGGACCGACGCAGCGACGCACGCACGCGCGCCAGCAATTCGTCGATACCGAAAGGCTTGGTGACGAAATCATCTGCGCCGAGATCGAGTGCTTCGACTTTCGTCTTCTCTTCACCTTTCGCGGACAGCACAATGATGGGAACTTGCGAGATCGCGCGCAGGCGTCGACACAGTTCGAGACCATCAACGTTCGGCATCGCGAGATCGGTGATTACGAGATCCGGATGCCAGTCGCTGAACGCTTCGAACCCCGCCAGACCGTCAGCGGCAGCGCGCACGTCGTAACCACGCGACGTCAAGCCGGTGCGCAGACCGCGCGTCAACTGGGGTTCGTCGTCGACGACCAGTATCCGTGGTTTATCATTCATGCCGTTTCGGAAATAAACATCGAGTACTGCGGTTCGACGGCGGCGTCTTCATCGCCGATGGGCAACGTGAAAACCACTCGCGTCCCCTTGCCGCTGCTGCCGTGCGCGGATTCGATCCAGATGTTTCCGCCGTGCGCTTCGACGATTCCCTTCGCAATCGCCAATCCCATTCCGGTACCCGTCGGTTCGCGCGTACTGACGTCGCCATCGCGCGTTGCGCGAAAGAACTTGTCGAAAACACGCTCGCGAAGGTCGGGCGGCACGCCGCGTCCCTCGTCTTCAACGCTCATCTGGATCATTTCATTGGCTTCCCGCCGAGCTGAAATGCGAATGCGTGAGCCGGCGATCGAATACTTCGCCGCGTTGTCGATCAGCGTGTAGACGACTTCGCTGACCGCACGTTCGTCAACTCGAACGCCCGGCAACTCCTTTTCGACGTCGAGTTCGATGCGATGCTGTCGCGTGATCGGCTCTGCTCTCGCAAGCGCGGTGGAGATGATCTCGTCGACGACGCCCCAACTGCGGCGCAAATGAAGTTCACCTGCTTCGATGCGCGCGAGTTCGATCAGTCCGTTTATGAACCGGTTCAGACGATCGCTCTCTTCGTCGATCACTTCCATCATCTCGATCCGCGACTCGCGATCGAGCGCCATCAGGGACTCGCCGCGTTGCTCGTCGAGCAGGGTGGTGATCGAGGCTTTGATCGAGGTAAGCGGCGTGCGCAGATCGTGCGTGACAGCGTCAAGCAACGCAGATTTCAATTTCTCACTTTGACGCAGCGCCTCGGCGTGACTCGCGCGCTCGAACGCTTCGCGCAGCTCCGCGTACAGCCGCCCGATCTCGCGCTTACCCGACTCCGCCTCTTCGGCGCGTTTCTTCACGCTCGCGGACAGTTGTCCGGCAGTAACGGCCGTGATCAGAAACGCGATGAGCGCGATCCAATTGTCGGTGGCGGCGATGGTGAAAGTGCCAAACGGTGGCAGGAAGAAGAAGTTGAAACAAAGCATCGCGAGGACCGACGCCAACAATGCCGGCACGCTGCCCCATCGAGTCGCGATGAACAGAACGTTGAGCAGCAGCGCGAGCGAAACCGTCGTCGCGTTGACGTGCCCGCCGACTAATTTAAGCAGGAGTGTCAGCGCGCCCACACTCAACACGGCTATCAGGTAACCGGTCCAGTTCCGACCTGCCATGCCGCATATTGTTAACCACAAAAGGCACAAAAGCCACAAAAGGCACAAGTTGATCGAGGAAAGGCCGGGTGCCGCAAGCCAAGTCGCCTCCTCCTTTTCTGACTGACTCTTTTGTGCCTTTTGTGGCTTTTGTGCCTTTTGTGGTTTAACTCTTTAACTCTTCTTTGAGCCAGCCACCGCTGAACGGCGCCTTGCGCAGGCCATTCACGATGTACGGACAGCGGCGCATAATCCGCCAGATCAATTCGGAGCGATAGTTTTCGATCATCATCACGATCGGGCCCTGGTCGAGACCGTAGTACCCGTTCGAGATCCAACCGTCACTATTTCCAGAACGGAAGCTGGGGTTGTAACTGCACTTGAATCCGTACTTGCTGGTGATCGCAGGATAGTCTTCGTTGATGCGCCACAGCGTCGGCAGGACCAGTTCGGGCGCAAAGGGTAACGAAGCGGCGACGGCCCACGGCGACAATGTTCCATCGTCCGGACCCCAACGGGACCGCGCGCGCGAGGTACGCATGAAAGCGCACTCGCCTGCCATTGACTCGCCGAATAGCTGGTCCAGTTCCATCGCTCGCAGTGATCCCCCACGAGAATCGCCCGTAGCCGTCAAACTTTTTCGGATTGCGCATCGCGTACTGCTGCTGCACGTAAACCGCGCTGCTCCGCGAAATATCTGAACGTGTCGCGTTCGAGACGATCGAGATCTTCGCCGTTGAGCGAGGGTTGAGGAACAGTGTTTTCAGACACGGACTAAAGCAGGGTTTTCAGCTACAGCACGTAACGACGCACACAGCGGCGCGTCAATTCCGCGCTTGCACCATAGACCAAATGCGACGCGAGCGAGTAAACGTGCGTCGAGAGTGGATACGCGGCCGGTCCTTTCGCGAGTCCGAGCAGCGGCACTGTGACCTCATCGGCGACGACCCAAAAGATGGCGCCAAACGGCACGCCCGTGCCCGCCGTAACTTGCGGCGCGACTTCAGCCATCGCTCCATACAATCCACCAGTGACCGTGCCGAAAGCGTAATGGACCGCGGCTCCCGCCGATTTCTTCTCACTCTCTTTCAACTCGTGGCCGAAGACGTTCTTCGAAATGACCTTCGCCGTCTCGACGGTTGCGTCGTCCTGGTTCTCTTTTTGTTCATTGGATTGAGTTAGCGCCTGACCTTGCCCCTGCCCTTTGTCGGGAGTTTCATTCGGATTTGGTCCCTCACTCGGCTGCATCGACTGAGCGCCGTGCGGTTTCTCAAATCCTTCCGCGGCGCGCGTCCACGCCGCCTGAAACTGGTTCATGGTCCAGGAAGCAACCAGCCCGCCGGCAAGTCCGGCGACCAGCCCCTTCCAAACACTTGCGTCTCCGTTGTTGTGTTGCATTCTCGAAGACTCCTTTTCTAATAAAGAGACTTCAACTTAGTGCAACTCGTCGGCCACAGGGCCGTCGACCGAATTTCTCCGGGATTTTGCGAGAGTGTGGAGTATCCCTGTACTTCTCTGATACGCGAGTCGCCGAGGAATGTAATTAACTCAGTGATGATGTCCACCGGGTTCAGGCTTTTCTGACAACCTCGGCAGCAGCGGTTGAGGCGTGCGCGAGACGCCCAGGAACGCGAAGAGTGTGCTCTCAGTTCCCTCGGGCGCGGCTCGCATCTCGAGTATGACGTCGTCCGCACGGAGCGAGACGTGAAGCTCGCGGCCTTCGAAATGTCCTTGCAGCACGACGCTTTCATCCCGCAGCGCGTAAACCGCCTCGACTTCGAGCGTGCGGCCGCCGGGCAGCCACGCCGTCACCAGCGCGCGGCTGTTGAGCATTGCGCGAACATAACGGGCTTGCGACTTCAACCACCGCAGCGGTGGACCATCGTTCGGCGTCGGCTGGAACAGTCGATCTACATTCTCTTCATGCTCAGTATGTTCGCGCATTGTTCTTCATCCTCACTTTGGTAACACACACGACCTTTCAAATTTGCTCACGACAGCGACGCCACGATCAGCAAGATCAGTAACAAAAGTATTATCAACGCCATGATCAGCACCAGCGACCAACACAACCGGCAGCGCCACGCCGCAGCGTCTTCATCGTGCTTCGTGCCCGGACCGCCTGTGGGCTCTCCCGTCGTCGAGGGACTGATATCCGCGGGTGATCCACCCACACCCCGGACCTTGTCATTCAGCACCGCGATATAACGTTGAAACACTGCATGCCAACGGCTCGACGGTTTGATTGTCCCGGCGATGTGTTTGAGCACTGAGAGTGAGCGCTCTTCTTCCGGCCGGATCCTTTCTGACGTCGAAACTGCGATGAACAGCTCAAACGTTCCTACGACGTACCGCGGCAGCCCGCCGACTTGTCGCACGACGACGTTATAGCGTTCACCAACCTTAACCGTCTCAGGCAAGCGGATCGTGATCAATCCCGCGACGTGCGCCGGCGCCGGAGCCGGCAATGGTATGTAACTCACATCACCCACCAGGCAACGAACCGTATGGGCGTCGACTCTCTCCAGCCGCTGCGGTCCGGAACGTCGTGCGGCAGCCAACAGGATCGCGTCGGCGTCGAGCGAAGGCAGATAAACCGTGACCTCTGAGTCCTCGGGCAGACCATTCCACTGAATCATCAGCTCATCCAACTCTGCTCCGTGACCATGCCCGCGCACGTCGTGCGTCGCGGCGAACAAGTGACCGCGCTCTTCGAAGCGTGGAGTTCGCGGCGTCTTCTGCGGCCAGGTCGTGCGCAGATCGAACGTGTGGACCACAAGGTGCGAATCCGTGGGCCCAGGATTGTCTGACTCGACGATCGCGAGATTGCGTTGGGCCAGGTTGTCGTTATTCGCCGGAGTATCGCCGATCGGAATCGAATCCGGCCCGAAACGAATCTCGGCGACGAGACACTGGTGCCGCCCGCGAATCAGATCCTGAATGCTCTTGAATACGCCGTCGCCCGGATCTGTGTAACGCAGCGTCGTTTGATTGAAATCGAGCCAGACGCCGAAATAGCGATGTACTTCGTCGTTGGGAGCAACGGTGTCCGGCGGAATCGACTTCGTGTTGACCGTGTCGCCCGTCGTATCGACTGTGGCGCGCGAAACGCCGAAGTACGGAATCGTGAGCACGTCGGTCGCGCTCGCGCCGAGCACCGGCAACGTCTCACTCGCGTTTCGCGGATACGTCTGGGTCGCATAAGCCATCGACGTGACCGCCGTGGTGAACGAGCGGAAGAACACGCGCACGTCAGTCGCCGTCGTTGCCGCGCTGCGATACCGCACGCGGGCGATCGCAAAGTTGAAAACAGGGTCGCCGCCGAGCTCTTCGCCGAGGTAGAGACGGCTGTCGTGCTGATCCGTGGCGATCTGATCGAACAGGTGCATCGGTCCAACCGGCGCGCCATCACAGGCGGTGATGAAATCGGACAAGTACGCCAGCGGATCCGGCGAGACCGTGCTGAGTGTTCGGCCTGACTGACTGTCGCCCGGCCGCAACGCAAACACGCGCAAGTCAGCACTCAGCCACGACGTCGGTCCATCGAGCATGTAAGGGTTCGGTTGCCGAAACAGCGTGATGTCGTTCGTGCAGCCATGACCCGCAACGTTGACCGACATCTGCACGTCGCGAAACTCCGGTGTCGCGCCGACCGCCGGGAACATCGCCGCTCCGGTGAACCGTATGCCGTACTCGAACGTCACGCGTTGCGGCGTGCCGAGCGATGCTCCGCCGACTTCCAATAACATCTGCGTCGGAAACGCTGCGAGGTT
>DASTOZ010000190.1:0-3688 GCA_035762365.1 Pyrinomonadaceae bacterium
TCAGAAGCTCGTCCTGTTTACGGGTATTAAGGAAGCACGCTTTCGCCGTCCCGTCGTTCCGGGCGACACGCTCGTGCTCGAAGTCACCGCATTGCGCATCGGTTCGCGCGTGCAACGCATGCGAGGTGAAGCGAAAGTCGACGGCCAATTGGCGGCCGATGCGGAGATCATGAGCATCGTCGCCCCACGTGACGCCGCGGAACAGACCAATCGGGAATAGATCGATGTCTGCTGTCACCCGCCCAGCCACGATTCATCCCACAGCCATAGTCAGTCCCACCGCCCGCATCGGTTACGACTGTTTCATCGGACCTTATTGCGTCGTCGGCGATGAAGTTGAACTCGCGGAGGGCGTGCGACTCGACTCGCATTGCGTCGTGGATGGACGGACGTTAATCGGCGCGGAGTCGCAGGTTTTTCCGTTCGTCTCGATTGGGCTCGCTTCCCAGGACCTGAAGTACAAAGGCGAACCGTCCGAGACGAGGATCGGGCAGCGCAACAAGATTCGTGAGTTCGTGACGATTCATCGCGGCACCGCGGGCGGCGGGATGCTGACGAAGATCGGTGACGATTGTTTGATCATGGCCCAGGCGCACATTGCGCACGACTGTCTAATAGGCGACGGCGTGATCATGGCGAATGCAGCGACGCTCGCGGGGCACGTCGTGATCGAGGATCGTGCGAACATCGGTGCGTATTCCGGTGTGCACCAGTTTTGCCGCGTCGGGAAAGAGGCCTACATCGGCGGTTACTCCGTGGTCGTGAAAGATGCGCTGCCGTTTGCGCTGACTGTCGGCAATCACGCGAAATGCTACGGGCTGAACATCACCGGCATGAAGCGTCGCGGTTATCCACGCGCGGCGATCGACGCGCTGCATCATGCGTTCCATCTGCTTCTGTCTTCGAAGCTCAACACCACCCAGGCCGTCGAACGCATTCGCGAAGAGATCAGCGGCTCTCCTGAAGTTACCGACTTGCTCCGTTTCATCGAGGGATCGAGTCGCGGCGTCACCAAATGAAATTCGGATTGATTGCGGGTAACGGGAAGTTTCCTTTCATGGTTGTGGAAGGAGCTCGGCAGCAGGGTGCGCGCATGGTTGTTGCCGCGATTCGTGAAGAGACTGATCCGTCGATTGAAGGGCTGGCTGACAGGGTCGAGTGGGTTGGGATTGGTCAGCTTGGGCGGATGATTCGTTTCTTCAAGGATGAAGGCGTTGAGAAGGCGATCATGGCGGGGCAGGTTAAGCACGTGCAGATTTTCAGTCGCGCGGTGCCTGATGCGCGGATGTTGAAGGTGCTGTTGCGGCTGCCGCGACGGAATACTGATTCGCTGATCGGCGCGATTGCCGCGGAGTTAGAGAGCGAAGGCATCGAGTTGATCGACTCGACGTTCTTTTTACAGCAACATCTGCCTGCGACGGGGACGTTGACGCGGCGGCAGCCTGACAAGCACGAACGCGAGGATCTCGAGTATGGGTTGGAAATCGCGCGCGAGATTGCGCGGCTCGACCTGGGGCAGACGATCGTCGTTCGTGGAAAAGCGTGTGTAGCGATTGAGGCGATGGAAGGGACTGACGAGACGATCCGTCGGGCTGGTAAGCTCGTCAAAAAACGGCTCACCGTAGTTAAGATCGCCAAGCCGAATCAGGACATGCGCTTCGACGTACCTGTTGTTGGCGTACCGACGATCGAAATGATGCTCGAAGCCGGCGCGACCTGTCTCTGCATCACCGCAGGCAAAACACTGATGTTTGATCGCGAAGACATGATTCGCCTCGCCAACGACCGCAAGATCGCGATCGTCGCCGTCTGATCCTTCCCGTAGCGCTAGCGTGAGACACACGTAGAAAGCTTTTTAAAAATCCTTTTACCATTGGTCACCCGCTAGCGCTAGACACCTGCGCAACACAATTCTATGGACTGGTGTTTAGTCGTTGGCTGGTGTGATCGCTTCGGCGGTTTGGCCGGCCTTCGGATCGTAGGGAGTGTCAAGGTATTTCTTGGCGACGGCTTGCGCGTTATCGTAGTCGATACCTGTTTGCACCGCCTTGTTGTACTCCGCCTTGGCGCGATTCCGCTCACCCTTGGCATCGTACGCATTGCCGCGTTTGATGTGCGCCCAAACTTCGATCCACGACGGCTTGAGATTCCCAATCAGCGACGCCTCGAGATTGTCGAGCGCCTGTTGCCAGTTGCGCTGTTCGAGAAACAGCAACCCCAGGTTGTAATAAACCCACGAATTCGACCGATCGAGCTTCAGCGCCGCCTCAAACTGCTGCTGCGCCTCGGCATAAACGCCTTCCTTCATCTGCTCGATTCCGCGTCGCGCGATGATCGAAACCCGCAACTCATCTGACATCCGAAGAATCTTGTTGTTCGGATCGACAATCACCTCGATCGGCTGTCCGTTTGACTCGAAATCGAAATCCTCACTGCGTCCTTCGATACGAACCGTCTTCTGCTGATTATCGCCTTCAGCACGCAACATCAACTCGACCGGCATGCGCAATGATTCGAGGTTCTGCTTCACGGTGCCGCGTGCGCGAAACTTCCCGGCGCGCGTGCGAATGATTTGATAATCGACGGTAAACTCCGGCACGCCCGTGCCTTCAACCCATTGCGCGAAGAAGTAACGGAGATTGTCCTGCGACATCTGCGTCGCCATCTTTTCAAAATCATCTATCGACGCATTCTTCCCGCGATACTGTTGCAGGAACGTGTGCAACAGCCGATCGAAGTTTTCCCGCCCCATCGTCTCGCGCAACATGCGAAACACCATCGAACCTTTATAGAACACGATCGACTGATACGCGGCCGACTGATCGTCAAGCGCACTCGGCGCCCGCGCGATCGACGCTGTTTGCTCGAACGTAAGCGCGCGCTCCTGTTGTTCGCGTTGCGCGGCATCAAGTCCACCCGCAGTCAAATTAGCTTCACGAAAAGCGAACGCACTCCACTCCGCGAGCCCCTGCGAGATCCACGCATCGTCGAACGATTTGAGTCCGACGGTCTGTCCCCACCACTGGTACGCGATCTCACGTTGCAGTTTCTCTTCGGGCACCGGACGGGTCGTGTCAAACATCTTGGTCGAGAGAAAAATCATTCCCGGACCGGAATACGCATCCAGACTCTCGTCGTCGATCTGCACGATCACGAGACGATTGCCAAAAAGCGGTGCGCCGTATTGCTTGGTGTAAAACTCCAACACCTTACCCGTCAGTTCCGCGAAAGCGTCGAGCCGTTTTTCACTGCCCGGCATCGCGTACAACTGAAGGTCGTAGTTGCTGTAGCGGAGATTGCGATTGATGTACTGACCGGCGGCGAAGTTACCAATCAACACCGGGTTCTTATGCACAAACCGGTAACGAACCGCGCCCTCTTTCGGCGACTGTTGGGCCACAATCGGTTCATCACTCGTGCCCGCAACCTGCAAACCTACCGGCACGATAAACGTGATGTCTGAAGTTGCACGGTCGGCGGCATAATCGTGAAACGGAAACCAGCGCGAGGCATACATCAGGTAAGAACCTTCGTTGCCCACGTAAGCCAATCGCCGGGTTGCCAGTGGCCCGCCTTCCGGGGAAACGAGCGCGCCGCTCCAGCGAATCCGCAATGTCACAGGCTGGTTCGCGGGAACAACCTGACCCAGGTCGATGCGAACGCTTGGGCCGAGGGATCCGACGCCGAC
>DASTOZ010000191.1:0-2671 GCA_035762365.1 Pyrinomonadaceae bacterium
CGGGTTGGGTGCTTTACGCGGCCGTTTACGCAGGGTTTGCATTCGTCACAAATGCGACATCGGCATGGGTGCTTTTTCTGATCTACGGCATCTACTTCGGACTCGTCGAAGGCGCTGAAAAAGCGCTCGTCGCGGATCTGGTGCGGCCGGAGCAACGCGGAACAGCGTACGGCCTTTATAATCTCGCGTTCGGAATCACGGTGTTTCCTGCTTCGCTCTTGATGGGTATGATTTGGGACTGGAAGGGACCGAGCACTGCATTCCTCGTCAGTGCGGTGATGGGCGTGACGGCTGCGATACTCCTGTTGATATTTGTCCAGCAGCGCGTTGAAAATGAACTGGCTCCCGGCGCCTGATTAATGAGAACTGAAAGGACTAATGAATGAGACGCAGAGTGCTGACTCCTCATCCCGGCTTATCTACCGGTATTGGCTATTACCTCAGTGGCATGGAAGAAGTACGTTCGCAGCTCGTCGCGGCGGTGAAGGCGATTCCCGATGAACTGATCGGCAAACCGGCGTTTCTCGGCGCGCATTCAATCGGCGGACTGGTGTTGCACATCGGTGAAGCAGAGTGGTTCTGGATGCAGATGGTGGTCAGCGGACACCAGCTCACTGACGAAGACAAGAACGCGCCGTACTGGGACATACTTGACGACGTCGAACGCGTGGCGCGTGAAGGATTCACGATCGAGTTCTGCTTGCAGGAAGCGGCGAAGGTCCGCAACCAGACGCGCGACGTGCTCTTCTCGTTCAACGATAAAGATCTCGATCGCATCATCCACTACGAGCGACAGGACAAACCGACGGAGCACAACCTGCGCTGGATTCTTCATCACCTCGTCGATCACGAAGCCCAACACAAAGGGCAGATTTTGATGTTGAAGAGACTCATGGCAATCTAGGCAACAGTTTTGATTTTTCGGTTATGTGAGACTCGCCAGAGGTCCTGTCGGGGTTCAAGCGAAACGTTATCGATGACGAATTACCAGGTAATAAAGACTCCGGAAGAACTCCGCAGAGCAATTGAAGCAATCTCCTCACAGCCGGTGGTCGGACTCGACACGGAGACCACCGAGCTCGATCCGTTTACAGCGCGGTTGCGTTTGATCCAGCTCGCCACGCCCGATCGCGTTTTCATATTCGACTTCGATCACTTCGCTAACGGCGGGTCAACCGCGCCCGCGAACAGCGACGCGCTCGCGCCGTTGCGTCGCCTGCTCGAAGCGCCGCGGCCGATCAAGATCGCCCACAACGCGAAGTTCGACGCGAAGTTCATCAAGCACAATCTCGGCGTCGATCTCGGCGGGTTGTTTGACACACTGCTCGCGAGTCAGCTGGTCGGCGCGGGAGATATCGAAGAACGCCACGGACTGGAGACGGTCGCGAGTCGTTATCTGAACGAGTCCGTCGACAAGAGCGAGCGACTGAGTAACTGGAACTTCGAGTTGTCGGAAGCGCAACTCGAATACGCCGCGCGCGATGCCGCGATCCTGTTGCCGCTGCGCGAAAAACTGATCGAGCGTTTGAAGTCAGAGTCGCTGATCAAGTGCGCTCAACTCGAGTTTGAGTGTGTGAACACGGTCGTCGATATCGAGCTGGCGGGGTTTTTCATGCACAAGGACCGTTGGCTCGAACAGCTCGGCATCGTCGAGAAACGACGCATCGAACTGGCGGAACAGTTGCAACAAGTGCTCGCGGAGGAGTCGTCGCAGCGATCGCTGTTTGGCGGACCGCAGCGCAACGACATCAATCTCGATTCGCATCAGCAGTTGACGCAGGCGCTCAACCGGCTCGGGATTCCAGTACCCGATTCGACGCGCAACTGGAAGCTGCAGCCGCTCGCGGTCGAGTATCCGATTATCGGAACGCTACTCGAATACCGCACGGTGCAGAAAGCTCTCACGAGTTACGGTCAGAACATGATCGAGTTGATCAATCCCGTGACGAAGCGTTTGCACGCTGATTTCCGGCAGATCGGTGCGCCCACCGGGCGGTTTGCCTGCACGAATCCGAACATTCAGCAGGTGCCGCATGCGGTCGAGTACCGCCGGTGTTTCAGTGGTCATCCCGAGGGGCGGAAGTTGATCATCGCCGACTATTCGCAGATCGAACTGCGCATCCTCGCGGAGTTTTCTGGCGATCGCGGGTTTATCGACGCGTTCAACTCCGGCGCGGATCTGCATCGCGTCACGGCGTCGCAGGTGTTCAATGCTTCGCTGGACCAGGTGACGAAGGAGCAACGCGATTTTGCGAAACGTCTGAATTTCGGTGTGGTCTATGGCATCGGCGCGCAACGGTTCGCTCTGATGACCGGTTTGACCGTGCCGGACGCGGAGAATGTTTTGCGACGCTATTTCACGACCTATCGCGGGCTCGACAACTACCTCCGCGACGCCGCCGCCCGTGCAGTAAGCGATCGCCAGGCACGGACGGCTTCGGGACGTCTCGTGCGTTTCCGTTACGACGAGAACGACCGCCAGCAGATCTCGATGACGCAGCGCAACGGCAAGAACACGCCGATCCAGGGCACGAGCGCTGACATTCTGAAACGCGCGTTGCGCTTGATGAAAGACGAGCTGCGCGACACGAACGCGCAGATCGTCAACATCATTCACGACGAGATCGTCGTCGAAGTTGACGGTGACGAAGCGCAGGAGATCGCCGCGAAA
>DASTOZ010000192.1:0-3825 GCA_035762365.1 Pyrinomonadaceae bacterium
AGTGAAGCGCGGCTATCTCGGCATCACGCTTGAGTCGGTCCACGAAGAATTTGCGAAAGTTTATGGCATGACGGAGGCGAAAGGCGCGATCGTGACTTTCGTTGCGCCCAATGAACCCGGGCAGTCGACACCCGCCGCAACCGCCGGAATCCAGGCCAACGACATCATCGTCGAGTTTGAAGGTCAACCGGTGCTCAGCGCGCAGGACCTGATTCAACGCGTCGCGAGCACTCCGGTCGGTCAGCAAGTGAAACTCGGTTTCCTGCGTGACGTGAACGGCAAACTCGAACGGAAGAACGTCACCGTCGCCTTAGGCGAACGTCCACCGTCGCGAGACTGGGTGGAACCACCGAAGAACAGTTCCAACGGAACCGCCCCGAAAGGCAATACGCTGCGACTCGGCGTCACTCTCGCGGAGATCACGCCGCAGGTCCTGGCCGACAGGCAAGTCGCCGGCACCCAGGGCATCTACGTGAAAGACGTGGATCCAAACGGACTGATCGCGGAGATTCGGATTCCGCCAAATAACCTGCCGGCACTGGTCGAAGGCGACACGATCAATCGGATCAATCGCGTCCAGGTGAATTCGTTGGCCGACTTCCAACGCGTGCTGAACACGCTGAAGGTCGGCGATCCGATCGTGCTGAACATCACGAGGCTTCAACCAAATGGTAAAGGTGATCGGTTGGTGCCGCTGATCGTCCAGTTCACCTATCAATAACATATTTCCAATTGTCGATTGCCAATTGCCAATTTGCAGTTGGTTCTCGCGGTTGGTTCAGAAATCGGCAATTGGCAATTGGAAATCGGCAATTCTATGGCTCAGGCAAAAAAGGCAATCTCTAAAACAAGCGGGAAGCTGTCCGCACGCAACGCGGCTCGCGCCGCAGTCAACAACTATCAAAACTACATCAACGGCGAGTGGATCGACAGTCAGTCGGGTGAGATGTTTGAAAACATCAACCCGGCCGACACGCGCGACATCGTCGGGCGCTTTCCGTTGTCGACCAGCGACGACGTCAACGCCGCGGTCAACGCCGCGCAAGGCGCATTCGATCGCTGGCGCAACACGCCCGCGCCAAAACGCGCTGAAATCCTGTTTCGTCTCGGCGAGATTCTGATCCGCGACAAGGAACAGTTCACCGCCGATATGACGCGCGAGATGGGCAAGGTTTTGAAAGAGGCGGGCGGCGACGTGCAGGAAGCAATAGATTGCACTTACTACACGGCCGGCGAGGGCCGTCGTCTCCACGGTTTCACCACGCCCGCCGAGATGCGCAACAAGTTTGCGATGTGCGTGCGTCAGCCAGTTGGTCTGTGCGGATTGATCACGCCATGGAACTTTCCGATGGCGATTCCGTCGTGGAAACTGATCCCGGCGCTGATCTGCGGCAACACCGTCGTCATCAAACCCGCGGAAGACACTCCGCTTTCGACTTACAACCTCGTGAAAGCGTGCGAGGAAGCAGGCATCCCGCCGGGTGTTGTGAATCTCGTTACGGGTTACGGTGAATCAGTTGGCGCAGCAATGACGAACCATCCGGCGCTGCGTTTGATCTCGTTCACGGGTTCGACTGAAACCGGCCGTATCGTCGCCTCCGCGTGCGCGGAACGAAACGCGATCTGTTCGCTCGAGATGGGCGGCAAGAACGCCATCATCGTCATGGACGATGCTGACATCGATCTCGCGGTTGAAGGCGCCATTTGGGGCGCCTTTGGCACGTCAGGGCAACGTTGCACGGCTTCGTCGCGCCTCGTTGTACACAAGAAGGTTTACAAACAGTTCGTCAGCAAGCTTGTCGACGAGGCGAAGGCGTTGCGCGTCGGTAACGGCGCGGATCCGAAGACGGACGTTGGTCCAGTGATCAATAACGACGCCGTCGAGAAAGTCATGAGCTACATCCGCATCGGTCGCAACGACGATGGCGCGAAGCTCGCTTGCGGCGGCAAACGTCTTACGCGCGGCGACTACGCGAACGGCTATTTCATCGAACCAACCGTCTTCACTGACGCCACGCCCGACATGCGTATCTCGCAGGAAGAAATTTTTGGTCCAGTAACAACCGTCATCCCCGCAAACTCGCTCGAAGACGCGATCCAGATCGCCAACGGCGTCCGCTATGGACTGTCCGCTGCGATCTACACCCAGAACGTGAATCGTGCTTTCAAAGCGATGAACGAAATGTACACCGGCATCTTTTACGTGAACGCTTCGACGATCGGCGCCGAGGTCCATCTCCCGTTTGGCGGCACGAAAGCAACCGGCAACGGACATCGCGAAGCAGGCACGCAGGTGCTCGACATTTTCTCGGAATGGAAGTCCATCTACGTTGATTTCAGCGGCAAGCTGCAACGCGCGCAGATCGACGCCGAATCGCCTAACTAAGTTGAGCTTAGTGCTTGGTTCTTTCTACTTTGCTCGCTAATTAGCGATGCTGATAAGCCAATCGGTAAACTAGCGAACAAAGAACAAAGTACGAAGAACAAATCACTAAGCACAGCATCGCAATAGTTCAAAGATCAAAAACTACTGACTGGAGAACAAACATTGATCGTCGGTCTGCCCAAAGAAATCAAAGACAACGAATATAGAGTCGGATTAACTCCCGCCGGTGTGCGCGCGCTCAAAGACGCGGGGCACCAGGTCATCGTCGAACGTGACGCAGGCGGAGGCTCGGGCTTCGAAAACTCACTGTACGAACGCGCGGGCGCAACCATCATCGATTCGGCTGACGAAATCTGGGCCAAGGCCGAGATGATCGTGAAAGTGAAAGAGCCGATCGCGCCGGAGTACCCGCGTATGCGCGAAGGCCAGTTGTTGTTCACGTACCTGCACCTCGCGCCGGACCATGAACTGACGAAACAGTTGCTCGAACGGAAGGTCACGGGCATCGCGTACGAGACGATCACCGATCGGCATGGGCAGTTGCCGTTGTTGACGCCGATGTCAGAAGTCGCAGGTCGCATGGCGATTCAGGTTGGTGCGCACTATCTCGAGAAGATGAGTGGCGGACGCGGGATTTTGTTGGGCGGCGTTCCGGGTGTTCCTGCGGCGCGCGTCGTGATTATCGGCGGCGGTGTCGTGGGAACAAATGCCGCGAAGATAGCGGTCGGTATGGGGGCGCACGTCACGATCATCGATAACAATCTCGATCGACTGCGCGAGCTCGACGACATTTTCCTGTCGAAGATTTCTACGCTGGCGTCGAGCGCGTACATGATCCAGGACGCGATCTCGCAGGCGGATCTGATCGTCGGCGCGGTGTTAGTGAAAGGTGCTGCAGCGCCGAAGCTGATCACGAAGAATATGTTGAAGGAAGTGCCGAATGGCGCTGTGATCGTCGACGTCGCGGTCGATCAGGGTGGCTGCATCGAGACGACGCATCCGACGACGCACTCGAACCCGACGTACTACGTCGAAGGAGTGTTGCACTACTGCGTCGCGAACATGCCGGGCGCCGTGCCGCGCACTTCGACGTTCGCGTTGACCAACGCCACGCTCCCGTATGCTTTGAAACTGGCGAACAAAGGTTTTCTCGACGCTATCGCGAGCGATCCGTTTTTGAAGGAAGGTGTGAATACTTACGCTGGTGAGTGCACGTACGAGGCTGTCGCGGCAGCGCAGGGAATAAAGTACACGCCACTCGACGATCTGATCGCCTCAGGCGCAAACCTTGCGAATGCACGCTAGCGTTTCAGCTTGTTTTGAAATGTGTTTCCCGCTTGCGTGAGGTCAGTTTTAAAAGGAATTCTAAACGCAAACCTTGCGAATGCACTCGAGCAGGCTTTCGGGCGTGATGGGTTTGGCGAGGAACGCGTTCACCT
>DASTOZ010000193.1:0-7280 GCA_035762365.1 Pyrinomonadaceae bacterium
ACCACAGCCAACGGATCGCTGCTCGAACTGATCGCCGTCAACCAGCAACGACTCGTTCGCTGTCGCGAGATCATCGACGCCATACTCGCGAATCCCGCGCGCAGTGGCGAAGCCGAGCGACGCGCAACAGAAACGCGCAAAGAGTTTTTCGAGAAGGAGCGTGGCGCGCGCCAGATCGCCGACGAGTTGCGCGCGCGTGGTCAAACTGCCGCCGCCGAGTTTTTCGAATCCGCCGACCTAACCACGCCGGCTGGCGAGCTGAACTTCGACGATGCATGGCTGATTGCGCAGCACATCGAAGTGTCCGACGCCGACCTCGACGACTCGTGGCTCCCCGCTGAACGTTACGAAGAGCTGTTGCCGGAGACGGCGGAACAGAGCGCCGCCAATGCTCAACGCGTCGTTGAAAATGAGCGACTCGAAGGCGGTGAAGTTTCGGCGGAACGCGTGTCGCTGATCCGCAAGATCATGTTCATGAACGTGAAGGATCGAATGAAGCTGGCGATGAAGGGTGACCGCGAAGCGCGCGGCATTCTGATCCGCGATGCAAACAAGATCGTGTGCTCGGCCGTGGTGAAGAACCCGCGCATCACCGAGCAGGAAGTCGAAAACATTTCCTCCATGCGCACGGTCGCAAACGAAGTGCTGCGGCTGATATCGATGAATCGAACCTGGGCCAGGTCGTACACTATCATCCATAACCTGGCGCGCAACCCACGCACGCCAATACCCACCGCGATGAGTGTCCTGCTGCGAATCAGGACCAAGGACCTCCTCCAAATCACGCAGAACCGAAACGTCTCGGAGACGGTTAGGCGTCAAGCCCAGCGCTTGGCCCAGGCACGGTCTGGTGAATAAACCTACGGAATCCAGGTCGGGTGTTACGAGAGTTTTGCGAAAAAGTTAATAATGTCCTTGACAGGTTACGGATTAATCGTATAATTTCGCACAACTTCATAGCCAGATACCTTGCTGTTTTGAAATTGTGTTGGGGTGTTGGACGGGTTGAAGGCGCGGACGTTTTATTTATTCGGCATTATCTCCGCCCGCTAGTGAGCCGCCCGATCGAGTCGTTTCGCAGTTTTGACGATTCCTTGCTTTTGTCTGCCACCCTGATTTGCCCGAACCTGCCCGTAAAGTTTCGCCCCGCCCGGTTCTTTTGAACTGGCGGGGCTCCTCTCTTTTTACAAGATTAAAAGGATTTTCTTTTTCGCTGGTCTCGCAAAAGCGCTAGCGCGGGTTCAATGGGAGAGAACCGAATTTTGGGCTAGTCTTTTGCGACCACGTCGAATGCCTCGACCGGCGCTACGGTCGCGGCCGCCGTCGCAAAGTCGACCTCCTTGCCGCACATTCGAGCGAAGAGCTGTTCGTACTGGTCGACGACCCGGTCCCAGTCGTAGTTGCGGCGGATTCGCATTTGCGCGCGGTGACGATAGGCGTGTACCAGCGACCCGTCGCGCAAAACACGCTGTAACTTCTCGGCTAAGTCAAACTCGTCGCCGTAAGAAACCCCCGCGTCGCCGACGACTTCGAGATTCTCCGGAGTTGCCAGTGTGAGCACGCAGTTGCCGTAACCCATTGCCTCGAGCAGCGCGGGATGCGTGCCACCCACTTCAGTCGCATGGACGTAGCAGTAAGCATTTTGCTGGAGTGCCCGATAATCCTGACCGAAAACGAAACCCGTAAAGATAATCCGCTTGTCGCCGCGTGCCCGCGCTTTCAGGTCCTCGATGTACTGCTCGGCATAAGGCGCGTCGCCGACGACGAGCAGCCGATACGCAGTCCGAACTTTCTTGAACGCTTCGATTACCAGATGCGCGTTGTTTTCGGGTTCGAGTCGCGAAACGTAGAGCACGTAGCGATTCGGCTCGACTCGCCATTTCCGCACCAGTTCGCGATCGGGACGGCGTTCCACTTCACTGCCATACGCGATCATCGTCGACTGTGCCTTGTGTTGGGCCAGGTAGTAGTCCTGAATCACCTGCGCGTCGGTCACCATCTCGTTCGGCAACAACGTCGATAAGTATTCGGCGAGCTGGTAGTAACGACGGCCCAGCCAGTTCCACTTCTTTCGTTTATGTTCGAGTCCGTCGACGTTGATGGCGACCGGCGTTCCGGTCAATCGCAAAACCGGCGAGAAGGGCGCGTTAGCGGCATTGCAGATCAATGCGGCGTCGAACCGCTGCGAGACTGCATGAACCGCGGAGAGAAAACCGTGAATGACGGTGTCGAAGTATTTGTGACGGATGGTCGGCAGCACTTTCAGCCGGACCCCGTGATACTCCATTTGTCGCGGTGAAACGTAGTGCGCTCGGCAGTAGACCGTTACCTCGTGACCACGAGCCACGAGTCGGGTTGCGAGATGTTCCGCGAAGGTTTCAAATCCGCCGTAGCTGGCGGGAATGCCGCGGGTGCCAAGGATAGCGATACGCATGGTCCAATATATTTATACCCGTGTTCCCACTTGTTGGTAAATCTCCAGCGTCTGCCGAGCTGTTTCACGCCAGTCGAACATCTCGGCCCTGTTGCGACCTTTGACGCTCAACTCCCGTCGAAGGACTGAATCATTTATCAAGTTCTCGATCGCCGCGGCGATCGATGAAACATCAAAAGGATCGACTGTTAACGCCGCGTCGCCGACCACTTCGGGAAGGCTCGTCTTGTTACCCACGATCACCGGAGCGCCGCACTTCATTGCCTCCAGCGGCGGCAAACCGAAACCCTCGAAATACGACGGATAAACAAAACACAGCGCTCCTGAATACAACGCCGGCAGATCAGTTTCCGGTACGTAGCCTGTCAAAACTACAGACTCAGTTACTCCTGTTTGTTCGAGAGCGCGCAACGTTTCGTCGTACAGCCATGCACACTTTCCAACCAGGACAAGTTTAGGCAATTCGGTTTGGGCGAATTTACCCCGCAGCGAAGCATATGCCTTTACAAGACGTGCCAGGTTTTTGCGGGGCTGAATAGAACCGACCGACAGAATGTATGGGCCGTCTATCCCGTAATTATGTCGCACCCGTTGCAGTTCCCTGTCGTCTTCAACTCGCGCGAAATGTCGCGGTGCAGCGAGCGGAATCGCGGTGATACGCGAGGGTTCGATACCGTACGTATCGATGACGTCGCGACGTGTGTGTTCCGAGAGCGTAAGGATCCGCGCGGCACGGCGTGCTGAGTGCCGGACCGTCAATCGAAGCTGTGTGCGGCTGCGGCGCCGAAATGTTTCAGGCAGATGTTCGAACGAGAGATCGTGGATGCTGACCACTACCGGACACGGACAAAACGGCGGCGCCGTGAACTGGACGTGCAGCACGTCGACCGGATGCTTTCGCAACTCGGCACTGAGTGTCAGTGGTATGCGGATTAACGGTGTATGAGGAAGGGTGCTGCGGACTTTGAAATTGGGCCAGCGCTGGTGGAAACGGTCGCGGGCTTCTGCAGTGGTTACGTAGAGTGTGTAATCGTTAACCTCATCGATCTGCGCGAGCGATTCGATGAGGTTAACGGCATAGCTTTCGTTTCCTCCGAGTTTAGTGCCAACTGAGTGAGCATCGATTGCGATCCGCAAGGCTTCAGAAGAAACACGGATAGAACACTATTACTTCGACTTGCCGGCGCCAGTAGCCTGCGCGTCTTCCGACTGCTGGCCACGAGTGTCGCGTTCGCGGATGCGGGCCGCTTTACCACGCAGGCCGCGCAGGTAATAGAGCTTGGCCCTGCGAACACGGCCGCGCTTCACGAGATCGATATGGTCGATGATGGTGGCGTGCAACGGAAAGATACGCTCGACGCCCACGCCAAAGCTCGTCTTTCGCACCGTGATCGTTTCCCGCGCGCCGCCGTGTTTGCGAGCAATGACGACGCCTTCGAACGCCTGCAATCTTTCCTTCGTTTCGGATTCCTTGATGCGCACGTGAACGCGGACCGTGTCGCCCGGCTGAAACTGCGGAATGTTCTTCCGCAACTGGGTCTTTTCAATGTTGTCTAAACGGTTCATCTCTCAAAACTCCTTATGATTGCAATAAATCAGGGCGGTTACGCCGCGTTTTTGTCAGCGCCGCTTCTTTGCGCCAACGTTCAATCTCCGCATGATTGCCGCTCAACAAAACATCCGGCACTTTCATGCCTCTGAATTCGGGTGGCCGCGTGTACTGTGGGTGGTCCAACAGCCCTTCCGAAAAAGATTCAAATACTGCCGACGTCTCGCTGCCCAACGCGCCCGGTAACAACCGGACCAGAGCGTCGACCACAACCATCGCCGCCGGTTCACCACCGGACAAAACATAGTCGCCGATCGAGATCTCGTCGGTCGCCAATGCATCCGAGACGCGCTCGTCGACGCCTTCGTAGCGACCGCAAATCAAAACGATCCGCGCGGCGCTCTTTGAAAGATCCTGTGCCAGCGTCTGGGAAAACGTTCGTCCCTGTGCTGACAACAAAACGACCCGAATCTCCGGCGTGAAATCTTCTTTGCGGGAGAATCCGGTCAGCGCTTCGACCGCGGTAAAGATCGGTTCGGGTTTCAAGATCATCCCGTCGCCGCCGCCGAATGGACGATCGTCGACGACGTGATGCTTGTCCGTGGTCCACTGTCGCAGATCGTGCGCGTGGATGTCGACGAGTCCCGCATTGCGCGCTCGTCTCACGATTCCACAGTCGATCGCTTCGCGAAAGAACTCGGGAAAGATCGTGATGATATCGAAGCGCAGCATCTCAAAGATCCAAAAGTCCTTCCGGGGGATCGACCACGATCGTTTTAGTGGCCGGGTCGATCTTCACCACAATCGGAGCAGCTAACGGGACGAGTCGTTCGTTGCCGGCTTCGTCGCCGATTACGAGCACGTCCGTGCCGCCCGTTTTCATCACCGAGCGGACTTGCCCGATGCGGCAGTCACCGACTTTGACGGTGCACCCTTCCAGCTCCCAATCGTAGAACTCGTCTTCATCGAGTTGAACGCGATCGGACTCGGGAACGGCGAAAGCGTATCCGATCAATTGTTTCGCGGCGTCGACGTCGTCGCAGCCGCTGAATTTCAAAACAACGCGGTCTTTCTGAAACCAGAAATCCTCGATGTTTGCCGTTTGCTGTTCGCCGCCTGGCGAAACCAGGACCACTTCGTCGAGGTCCTCAAACCGTTCGGGAAAGTCCGTCAGGAGTTCCGCTACTACTTCACCTTTCAACCCGTGGGTCTTCACGGCTCGCGCGATTAAGACCAGATCCGAGCCGGGTTCCGGCATATCGTTTACTCCACGATTTCCAGGAGATAACGACGGTTCTTCTTGGCGCCCGCGATTTTTGCGAGCGAGCGGAGGGCGCGTATTGTCTTGCCCTGCTTGCCGATGATCTTGCCGACGTCATTCTGCGCGACTCGCACTTCGATCAGCGTTGTACCGTTCTTTTGGTCCACTTCACGAACGTCGACATTGTCGGCCTCGTCGACCAACGCTTTGACGATCATTTCAATGGCGTCGCGCATGGTTTATACAAACTGGGCCTTGGTCTTGGGTTTTCGGACTTCGGTTTTTAGGGTTCGTCTTAAACGCAAAGGCCAAAGACCAAAAGCCAAAGACCGCATCCTTAAACTTGAGCTTCGGCTGCTGCTGCGTTTGCTGCTTTGGTGCTGGCCTTGATCAGCCGGTTCACAGTGTCAGTGGGTTGCGCACCTTTTCCCAGCCAGTAATTGACGCGAGTCAGGTTGAGCTTGATCTCGGCCGGATTACGGGTCGGGTTGTAAGTACCCAGGTTCTCCAGGTAAGCCCCGTCGCGCTTGGACTGTTTCTCTTTCACGACGACACGGTACGACGGGCTCTTCTTGGCCCCGGTGCGCATTAACTTGATAGCTAACAAATCGTTCCTCCTTCATCCGCGTTCCTCGGAACACGGACATTAATACTGTCTTTCTATTTCCTTCGCTTCTTGCGTTTCTTCTTATGTTTCTTTCGCGACGGACCTGCGGGCCCCATCGGTCCCGCCGGAAGTTGCGGCATCTCGCCGTCGTCACCTGCGAAACCGGCCATGTCCGGCATGCCGGTCATCTTTCGCAGCATTTTGCTTTTTAAACCACCGCCGCCGAACAATCCGGAACTGGACAGTTGGCGCATCATCTGCCGCATCTCGACGTACTGCTTGATGAGCTGATTAACGGCGGCTACGTTCGTTCCGGAACCACGCGCGATCCGGCGTCTGCGGTTCGCGTTCAGGATTCGATGATCGTTTCGTTCTTCCCACGTCATCGAGTCGATGATCGCTTCGGTGCGCTTCAGCTCCTTCTCCATCATGGCCGACTGCTCGTCGTTCAACTGCGGCATGCCCATGCCACCCAGGAGCTGATCGGGCAACAACTTCATGATCTTTGAGAAAGAACCGAGCTTCTTGACCTGGCGCAACTGCGAGCGAAAATCGTCTAACGTGAACTCATTCTTCTGGAGCTTCTTGAGCTGCTCTTCGGCTTCATCCTGATCGACCTTCGCCTGTACCTCTTCGATCAGCGACAAAACGTCGCCCATGCCAAGGATTCGTTGGGCGACGCGATCGGGATAAAACGGCTCGAGTGCGTCGTAACGCTCGCCGACGCCGACAAACTTCACGGGCTGACCAATGACTTGTTTGATCGAGAGCGCGGCGCCTCCGCGTGCGTCGCCGTCCATTTTCGTCAGGATCACGCCAGTGATGCCCACGCGGCGATGAAACTCTTCTGCGGAGCGAACTGCGTCCTGACCGGTCATGGCGTCGGCGACGAAGAGAATCTCGACCGGACGCGTTTCGTTCTTGATCTGGACCAGTTCTTCCATTAGCTCGTCGTCGATGTGCAACCGTCCGGCAGTGTCGATGAGCAGCGTGTCGAACCCGGTCTGTTGCGCGTGTTTCTGCGCTTCGCGGACGAGCGTCAGCGGGTCGTTGCTTTCCGGATATTCAAAGATCTGCTGGCCGGTCGCTTTCGCGATGACCTTCAACTGTTCGCGCGCCGCGGGCCGGTAAACGTCAACCGAAAGCAAGAGCGGCTTTCGCTCCTGGTTCTTCGCAAGCCAGCGCGCAATCTTTCCGGTAGAAGTTGTTTTGCCCGAGCCTTGCAGGCCAACTACCATCACCGTGTTTGGCAGTTGTTTCGTAAAAACGAGCCGCGAAGACTGCCCGCCGAGCAGTTCAACCAGCTCGTCGAAAACAATCTTGACGACTTGTTCTGAAGGCTTGAGTTCCTGCCAAACCTGCTGGCCTTCGGCCTTCTGTTGGACCGATGCTATAAAATCTTTGGCGACTTTATAGTTGACGTCGGCTT
>DASTOZ010000194.1:0-10234 GCA_035762365.1 Pyrinomonadaceae bacterium
CTGGACCAATGCTAAAAACAACTGCGAGAAGATACCGGACCACACGGACGCGTGAGACTCTCGCTCAATCTCATTGAGAACTTGTTCGCGGATGCCGGCGTAGATTTCATCGCTGAAGAAGGGAGGTTCGTACCCTTGCAGCAACTGTCTGGCCCCAGCGTATTCATCTGCGGCAAGAGTGCATTCTGTGCAGTATCGCAAATGAGCCACAACCAACCGCGACTGTTCTTCTTCTAAATCGCCGCCAACATAGAGTGACAACAACGGCTCAACATTCTTACAGTTCATCGCACCGTCGCTCCTCTCTGTTCAGATATCGTTTGCAATACGCTCTGATCTTCTGCCTGGCGGAACTGATCTGAGAGCGCACAGTCGTAGCGGTCGACCTCATGATTCCTGCGACCTCGTCCGTACTTAACCCCTCGAGATCTCGAAGCAGAATGGCCGCGCGTTCTCTCTCAGGCAGCGTCGCGATGGCCCTCATTATCAGTTCGCGCTCCTGCACCCGAATGAGAGTCTCTTCAGCATCCGCATGGGAATCGGAGATCACAGACGCTGCCTCATTGCCACCGGTTTCCAGCGAGGTGAACTGAGTGTTGTATTGTCGGCGTTTCTTCGCGACGTCGCGGCAAACGTTAAGCGTAATCTGATATACCCAGGCAAAGAACGGCTGATCCTGTTTGAAGCGTCCGAGGTACTTGTACAGCCTGAGAAATACTTCCTGTGCAGCATCCCGCGCGTCGGCCTCGTTGCCCAACATCCGCCATGTCATTCGCATTACGCGTTTTTCAGAATGCTTCATAATCTCGTCAAAAGCGACCATGTCCCCGGCGGCAGCCCGCTCAATGAGACGAGCCAGGGATCTCGGAATTTGAGTCGGAATAGTTTCGGGCAACCGTTTTTCAGAAGCGACGGCGAATTCGTGGGCTTCGATTGTTGCCTCTGGACTCATTTACCTCTCACCTATGATCTACTTGGATAGATAGAAAACCGTTGAGAGTAGTTTTGGCGAACGTGTGACATCTCTCGAGGACTCGAACCTTCTAAAGGGCGAAAAGTTCCGTTTTATCTGCCTGTCACGCATATACTCATTGGAACGATGCGCTCTGTCAGGCGTGTAAGTCACTACTCGTTCTACCAGCAAAAGTTCCGTACCCTTTAGCTAAAAGGAGAGATGATCCACGTGCACAAACTGTTCTTTGGGTCCTTTTTGTTCTTGTGCTGCGTTCCACTCGCGGCGGCGCAATCCGATGATCGTTCTCGGTTTGAGTTTTTTGCGGGCTATTCGGCACTGCGAGCTAACTACGAAGCGGAACGACCTAATCCGCCGGCTCCCGTTGTTGTCGCTTTCGCAGGCAAGCAGACTCTCAACGGTTTCAACGTCTCAGCTACGGTATACCTCAAGCAGGGCTTCGGTTTAACGGGCGACTTCTCGGGTCACTTCAAGACAAATAGTACGCCTGACTCGCTAGGCGGAAACATCGAAACCCATATCCGCGTCGTCAACGTGCTGGGCGGGCCACAATACAAATTTGGCGGCAACAGCCGGGTTACGCCGTTTGTCCGATCGCTGTTTGGCGTCGCTCACACGCGTTCAAAACTGGAAGTTCCCAGCCTTAATACTTCGGACACAAACAGTTCGACGGATTTCGCGTTAGCGATCGGCGGAGGAGTCGATGTGCGAGTTAGTGAGCGTGTGGATTTGCGCGTCTTTCAGGTCGACTACAATCCGATCTTCCTAAGTAGTGGCAACCCACTGGGGTTCGGTAATACCCGTGCCGATAATGTTCGTTTCTCTTTCGGTGTCGTTATCAGGTGATGAAAGCTGCTTCGTATGTCGTGAATAGCGTTAGAATGCGATAGAGGTGAAAACGATGAAACCCTTGAAGGTGCTCGTGCTGGTTGCGCTGATGTCCTTCGCGGCATACGCGCAGGAAAGATCGGATGCCGTCGCAACTTACGCTCTCAAGGGGCCGGTTCGCACCTTTAGAGTGGAAGTCGCTACGTTTGTTTCGAAAGACGGCAACTACGTCGAGGGACCGAGAGTCGTGCAGATGAAAGCCTCATTCAATCAGGACGGCAACCGAACTGATCTGCATATCTATGACGACAAGGGCGTGCTCAGTCGCCGAATCGTCGCGAAATTCGACGGTCGAAAGATGACGGAAGCCATGAACTACGATGGCGCCGGCAAAATGTGGCTGCGAATCGTGAATGTCTACGACGACCAGGGCCAACTGAAGGAAGAGCTGACCTACCACGGCGATGAATCGCTGCGTACGAGGAAAACATACAAGCGAGATGAGCTCGGCCAGGCGTTCGAGGTCAACGAGTACAACGCGCGCGGAGTTTTGGTGGATCAATTCAAGAACACTTTCGACGGTCGGATCCTGCTGACCACCGAGCGAAAGGTCTATCGCGACGACGGATCGTTGGCTTCAGTAAACTTTTACGAAGCTGAAAAGCGACGCAGTGAAACGATTAATTATCAGCCGGATGGGTCAGTCGCCAACAAGACCGTCCGCGTTGCTCAACAGGTCGAACAATACGGCGCCGACGGCTCGCTGCAAAAAACCGGCACGATTTCAGTCGAGCATCGGCTATTGGATGCTGTCGTGCTCAACACAGACGGATCGCGTACAAAAGAATCGAATGCTCCGGATCAGCTCGATGCGCACGGCAACTGGACCAAACTGACGAGATTGCAGACAGACTCACAAGGTACACGTCCGGTATCTGTCGCCTATCGCACGCTCACCTATTACTGAATGTTTGATACCCTCCCTGTTCACACATAGTTTCAGCCGCTGCAGATGTCGCAAATCGGTTTATTAAATGAGAAACCGCTTCACGCATCGCTGAAGCAGTGGTATGCGCGGCCGGGTGATCGGTTCGAAGTGCCCATTGACGGATTTGTTATCGATATCGTTCGTGACGATCTGTTGATAGAAATCCAAACCCGCAATTTCGCATCGATCAGTTCAAAGCTCTTCAAGCTGACGCGCTCGCATGAAGTGCGATTGGTTTACCCCGTAGTGCAGGAAAAATGGATTGTCCGGACCGCCACGAAGGATCTCGATCGAGCCGTTCGTCGTAAGTCACCCAAGAGAGGACGGTTGGAGGATCTGTTTTTGGAACTGGTGAGTATCCCGCAGCTACTGTCACATCCTAACTTTTCCCTGGAAGTATTAATGATTCGGGAAGAAGAGGTGCGGCGTTACGACGGCAAACGAAAATGGCACAGGAGAGGATGGGTTATAGAGGGACGTCGATTGGTCGACGTTTTGGACCGGCGATTGTTTGGACACTCGGCAGATTGGCTAGCGTTCGTTCCGAAGGAACTCCAATCATTCACTACTAAAGATCTCGCTACCGTGGCGGACACGCGTAGGGAGTTGGCGCAGAAGATGGCGTACTGTTTACGACAGGCGAGGATGATCGAGTTGATCGGCAGGCAGGGCCGGGCCAACTTGTATCGAGTTGCTGATCTCTAATTGAGACATGCTTTCCAACCAGGAGAATGCGGGCAACACGGGGCGGAGGAATCGGCTTCTGATCCTCCTTGCCTTTGCGTGCATTTATATCATTTGGGGATCTACCTACCTGGCGATTCGCTACGCCGTGGAAACTATTCCACCGCTCTTCGTTGCCAGCTTCCGGCACCTGATTGCGGGTGCCTTGCTCTTCGCATGGTGTTGGCATCAAGGACTGCGTCCGGTCAAACAGCAATGGTTCGCGAGCATTGTGCTCGCGGTGCTATTTTTTCTGATCGGTCATGGCACCCTGCATTGGGCCCAACAGAGTCTTCCTTCAGGCATGGCGGCAATCCTGGTGGCAACCGAACCAATCTTTGTCGCTATCATCGTGATGGTCACGGGACGCACCCGGATCACGCTATCGCTCTTATTAGGTGTGTTGCTGGGATTAGCGGGCGTGGCTCTGATCTTCGGCGCCGATGTTCGAACCGGCCGCTCCGAGATGTTGAATTCGGTCGTAGTCCTCATCGGCACACTATCGTGGTCCATCGGTATGGTCTATTCCCGGAGCGCGGCACTGCATCCTGACAGCCGCATGGCAGCGGCAATGTCGTTGCTTGCCGGCGCCGTGTTGCTATTTCTTGGCGGCACAGTAACGGGCGAGATCGCGAGTCTTAACTTCGCTGCTATTTCGACGAAATCCCTTTTGGCACTTATATATCTCGCAGTAGCAGGATCGCTGGTGGCTTACTCAGCATATTTCTGGTTGTTGGACCGGTTTCCTCCGACGCTTGTCGCAACCCATACCTACGTTAATCCGCTTGTCGCGTTGGCTCTTGGCTGGGCTCTCGCCGGAGAGGTTCTGGCGCCTCGCGTTGTACTTGGAGGGTTGGTCGTAATTGCTGCGATTGCCTGGATGAGCCGAGTAACGTCCGGAGACGACCACGCCGCCAAACTCCGCGAGCACCGCCACGCTGACACTGCGAAAAAGAGAGCCGCCTGAACGAACGACTGTCGATGGCGACGCCGTTGTCAGATCGAAAACTACTTCACCAGGCTTTTTTCTTCTTCAGACGAGCGTACGCGCCGGCGGTCTTCCGCAGTTGCGGTTCGTGATCGTGGAGCACGCGGCCGACGTCGTTTGCAGAAACATTTAACCTCGCCATCGCTTTTTCAAGCACCTGCTCGGTTGCCTTCTTCTCCTTGCGAATCGCATCGACGATAGGGCCAAGGAAGAGGCCAAGGACAAACCCATACACGCCAGTCCAACGGTTAATCGAGCTTGAAAACGCCGCGGGCCGGTGCGGACCAGCGAGCACCAGCAGGTTTCCAAGTACTATGGAGGCGACGACGCAAACGGGCGGACCAAGCAACAAGCCCCGTACGACACTTCGCTCCATAAAATTACCGGCTCTTCGTTCAACGTCGCGAAGCGCCTCGAGCACTTCAGAGTAATTCATGATCGATTTTTGCGAGCCTGCGGGTTCCTGCATCACCCGAACATCCTCACAACCTGGTAACCCAGTAAGACACTGGTCAAGATCCAGATCGGAATAAAGAAGAGGTGGCCGCCATTGGACGGCGCAATGAACCGCAGCCAGTTCCGGGGAGACGAATTGAGGATTCCCGCCGACCGGCAGACAAGGTCGATTAAAGCTGCAACGGCGCACCATGCCGCAACGAAACTAAAGTCGTTGGCTGATTCTTCGAAGCCGAGCGCCCAGGCCGCGAACTTCACTGCCCAGCCTCCGAACAGAGCGAGAATGACGAACGCGACTCCGGCATAGTTGAAGATTATCAACATAGTGCCCTCTGTAGATCGTTGATCGAAAAGCTTGAGCCTCGGACGTTGAGGGGCTCAATGGTGGGTCTAAGATATCACAAACGGCGAGGCCTTCTACGGTGTGATTCGAATCGTTCCCATGTTGCTACTTTGGCCATGCGCCTTGATGGTGACCTTGCAGGTGCCAGGCGCCAGCGTGTCGGGTAGTCTGAAGATGACCTGCGTTAGATCGACGTTCGGAACCGCATTCACGTTCGCGGCAGGCACGTCGAAGTTTTGATTGTTAGCATCGACGAGGTTCACGACCACATTGGCTGCCGTCTCACCCGCATTCAGTCTCAGGTTCTGAGCGAACATCATCACCAGCGTGTCCTGACCAGCCGGGAAATTAAACCAGCCGGCGATCCGGTTAACGTGAAACGCATCTCGCGTGAACAACAGCGAATCGATCGCTGCGGCCTGCTGTGGTGTGGGGCCTGATTCCTCCAGCACAAGCAGAGTATCGTCATCGAGAATCGTTCCGGTGCCCTGGCCGTCAGCGGCAGTCGTACCGAAGGTCTCGGTAAGATTTACGGAGAACGTTTCGTTCTGCTCCAACTCGGTGTCGCCGAGGATCGTTACATCAAGGGTGCGAGTTACTGTCCCGGGGTTGAAGATCACTACCAGATTGAGTGAGCTGTAATCGGTGGCAGCAGTTGCTGTTCCCGCTGACGTCACTGCTCTGACTGCGATTGATTCAACACTCGGTCCGGAGAGCGTCAACGTAAACGTGGCCGCTTTCGTACCGGCATTTCCCTCCGTAACGCTGACGTCGTTGATGCTAATCGTTGGGCCGTCGTCATCGACGATGAATCCATTCCCGCGATTCGAGCTCACGGTTGCGTTCTGGACGTTCGAGATGTCTAAAAAGAACGTCTCCTGCGTCTCATCGACAGTATCGCCATTGACGAGGACCACGACCGGCTTTTCGATTTGGCCCGGGGCGAAACTCGCTGCACCATTCGTAATCGCCACATAGTCGGAACCCGCTGTTGCCGTGCCGTCTGCCGTGGCATAGGAAAACGAAACCGTCTGCGAGGACGGACCGGAAAGTGCGACCACAAACGTCGCCTGTGTCGTACCGGAGTTTCCTTCGGCGACGACCACTTCGCGGACCGAAATCGAGGGCGTTTGCTGTGCAGCGACATCAAAACTCGTCGCTAAGAGGAGCAACGCGGAGATCGTTAAGAGACTAATTCGCATAGGAGCCATCCATTTAATACATCCAAACACACGGCAATTCCAGAGCTGGGGGCCCCTAAAATTACCAGATTTTCCTGTTCTCGCGTACCTGATTCTTACTGGGTGTCGACCTGGCCCTCAATCACCGCCTGTATACCAGAAGATACGTTCGAAAAGAAATCGAAGCCCGTAATCGCCTCCACCTGGTCCACGCTCACGCGATAGGCTCGCCAGTCAGTGCCGATGGATCCGGAGTTTGGTATGACCACCGCAATCGTTCTCGTCGACGTCGTCACTCGCGAAACATCGTTACTGCCGACGGGCATTACGATGATGACCTTCCACGTTTGCGCAGGCACTGCTACATGACCGTTCGCGATGAAGTACTGCAATCCATGACCTCCCGAGATGATGTAAAGCTCGTTGCCCTGTGAAACCAGCGTCCGGCTGTAGCTTTCCAGGTTGGCCCAGACGCCCTGGTTGTTAGCTGGAAGCTGCGGAATCATGTTGGTCATCAGGAAAGTCGACGAATTCGCGGTAATAGTGATGGTGCGATCTGCTGAAGGGCACATGTGACCTCGATCAAAGCCCGAGCCGGAGAAATCCGTTGCTTGAACTCGGTACCAACCGGTTGGCAGAGTCGTGTCTGCGCGGAAGTCGTCCTGGCGTGGTGCGGTTCCTAACCACGAACTGTCGAGGTGCCAGCTCACCCAGTTTGGACCACCATTGTCGCGGCTGTAGGACATTGCGTACTGCGGCTTTTCCATCAGGTAATTGTTCGGCTGGTTCACGTCCGTAACTGCGACGCTTGGATTGCCCATCGTGAGATGTTCACTCGGTGTAGGAGTAGGAGTCGGCGTCGGCGACGAGAAGTCACCAATCTGGACGTTGTCGACGTTGATGCGATTGGCGCCGCCCGAGACTTTCCTGATCTCGAAGCGAATGGCGTTGGAGTTGTTGACGGTGAAGGTTGCTGTTTGCAGACTCGTCGAACTCGTCGAGACCGTTGAACCAACTTGCGTCCAGGTGCTCCCATTGTTTGTTGACGACCACAGTTGCCAGGTGCTTGGACCATCTGTGCCGAACACTGCGTGTTGAATCGAAACAGTTCCGGCGCCGGTCTTGTTGAAGTTCATGTGCATCAGACCGGTGTTGCGAATGCGGGCTGAGAAAGCGCCGGTCTTTCTGTCTGTGGAGAGGTTTCCGGTGAGCGCATCGTTCATGAACCACGACCCGGTGCCCAGCGTCACGTTCGCCGCCGCGTAGGAAGTCTTGCCGCCGGCCTCAAAGCCTTCGGTGAGCGGCGTCATCGTTGCGGTTGTCAGGGAGATGGTTAGAACGAACACTGCGGCGGAGAAGGCGATCACCGTTTTCGGGATCAATCCGAACCTCGATTTTTTCATTCTGTTTGTCCCTTTCCTCTGTGGTGGTCCGACAGCAGTCACACCTGACGTTGCTGGCGAACAGCGGTTGGAAACGTAGTAAGCAGATCGAAAGCGAGCTGCTCACAGTTGTGTTCTGGGACGGGAGTCAGGCCGTGGCGCCATGCCAATGGCTTGGGAGGGTGATAGGAGTTGTCGGGTAATTCGTATCTAAGCTGGGCGCCGAAGGAGGTACGGCGGTTATATCACGACTCGTGCGCCCCGCCAGTCAAAAAAATCGCATGTGATGTTCTTCAAATATTGACCACTTCAAGACGTACAGGGTCGCGGCGGAGGCCGGGGGCCCACATTTTGAAGCGATATGAAGGACAACCTTCATCACGGACAACAACGGCAACGTCGTCGGCGCTACCGTCGTGGTTTCGGGTAACGGTACTCACCTCGGATTATTCAGCGGTAGTGGCACGATCCAATTCATCCCCGAAGCCAACGATCCGAACATCTCGCATCCGGCGGGCGAGGTTACGTACGTCGCAGCCAACGGCGATCGTCTTCCAAGCATTATCGAAGAGGGTCAGATGGATCTGAGGACGGGAATCGCGACCGGCTACATGGTGTTCCAAAATGGCGCCGGCCGTTTCGCAAACGCAAGCGGAAAGGCCGCGATCGTGGTCGAGCAGAACTTCATCACCGGCGCGTACACATTCACGATGGTCGGAAACGTCAACTACTAATTCAACCTTTCCAACACACTGATTTTTCAAGTAGGGCTCCGTGGCAACACTAGCCCTTTCAACTGCAATTCACTCGGACCGCAACGCGATCAGCGGATCGACTCTCGTTGCCCGACGCGCGGGTATGTAACACGCGGCCAACGCCACAAAACCGAGAGCAAGAGCCGCCGCCGGCAGAACCAGCGGATCGTTTGTTGGCAATGATGGAATCAGGCGAATCAATAGTCTTGACACACCATACGCACCCAAGCCGCCCAACAATGCTCCAATCACCACCAGCACCGCGCCCTTGGTCAACACCAGCCGCAGCACATCGCGTGACTGCGCGCCCAGCGCCATACGAATTCCGAATTCTCCGGTACGTTGGACCACCGTGTACGAGACAACACCGTAGATTCCGATCGCCGCCAGTATCACACCAACAGTCGCGAATGCTCCGAGCAAGCTCCCCAGCAGCGAGATACTGCCCAATCCCTGATCGACCGTAGCTCGCGCCGTGCGAATCCGATTAACCGGCATCTCGGGATCTAATCCCGCGACCGAGTTGCGCAAGCTGTTCGCGATTGCGTCCGGGTTCGAGGAAGTGCGAATGAGGAGCGTGAGATAGTCGGGAGCTGTTTGCGCCACTGGCTGAAACGCCGCGTACCGTGTGTACGGCTCGCGCAGGCTACCCGGAAACGCAAGATCATTAACCACGCCGACTACCTCCCAATACTCCCTCTGCCGGCCCTGGCTACTGATGCGTTTTCCGATCGGACTCTCGTTGGGCCAAAACGTACGAGCGGCGGTCTCATTGATGATCACGACAGCGGTGTGATCCTTCGTGTCCGCTGAGTTGAACGTGCGGCCCTGTTGCAAACGCGCGCCCAGCGTCGCGAAATAGTCGTTACTTACATCTTCGAAAAATATCTCGGGAACCTTATCCGGCGGCGGCTCGGGTTTGCCTTCAACCAGAAACGAACTGCTGCTGCTGAAGCCATAAACCGGATGAGAGCCACCAATCGCAACGTGCTCAACTCCCGGCAACGCGCGCAGTCGATTCTCCAACTCCGTCAGGAAAACAACGCGTTGCTTATCATCCTTGTACTTCTCTCCCCGCAGGCTCATCTGCGCGGTCAGCAACCCGTCAACCTGCCAACCCGGATCCGCGTTGATGAACCGTTGCAAGCCACGCAGGAACAATCCCGCCGCCGCAAGCAGCACCATCGCAAACGCGACTTCGCCGACGATTAGCGTGTGGCGTAACCGGTGCTGCGATCGTCCCGCGGTCGAGCCGCGTGAGTTTTCTCGCAGCGCGAGGTTCACATCCGCGCGCGATGCTAACCACGCCGGCACTGTCCCAAACAGCACTCCCGTCAATAACGAGCACAGCAGTGCAAACCCAAACACTTTGTAATCGAGTTGCACGCTCGCTCCGGGCAGATCCGCGAATAGCCGTACGCTGATGAAACGAACCGCGGCCAACGCAACGAGCAGACTGATCCCGCCGCCGATAAGCGCCACGAGTATGCTCTCGGTAAATGAATGTCGCAGCAGTCGCCAGCGGCCTGCACCGAGCGCGGCGCGCACGGCGAGCTCGCGCGATCGCGTCGCGGTACGAACGAGTTGAAGGTTAGCCAGGTTTGCGCAGGCGATCAG
>DASTOZ010000195.1:0-5420 GCA_035762365.1 Pyrinomonadaceae bacterium
CGAAATTCTCGGAAGCAATCAACTCGAGCCCGTTCGCCTGGCGCGCGACTTCGTTGTCGATCGCCCTGGCGATAACCGGATCTACGTCGGCTAATGATGCGTTGCGTGAATCAGTGATGGTCTTTTCGGTAGGGGTCGTCATTTGCACTCTCGCTCAATCTTCGTGATCTCTTCCACACGCCGCTCGTGTCGTCCGCCCTCGAACTTGGCGTCGAACCAGGCGCGCACGATTTTCTGAACTTCATCGAAAGGCGTAACGCGAGCGCCGATCGACAGCACGTTTGCATCGTTATGTTCACGCGCCAACCGCGCGATCTCAGGCGTCCACGCGACAGCCGCGCGCACTCCGGGAACTTTGTTGGCCGCGATCGCCATGCCTGTGCCCGATCCACACACGAGCACTCCCTGTTCGACGTCGCCGTGCGAGACCTTTTCGGCAACCTTGCGCGCGTAAATCGGGTAATCAACGGAATCGTTCGAGGCCGTGCCGAGGTCCTCAAACTCTACGCCGAGATCCGTGAGCAGTGGTTTCAACTGTTCCTTCTCGGCGTAACCGGCGTGATCACTTGCGAGAGCAATTCTCATCTTAATGCACCTTTCCGAACTTAGTGCTTTGTACTTTGTTCTTTGTACTTTGTCGAATACGAAACACGAGTAGGTTACACGGCGACAAGCACAAAATACAAAGCACTAAGCTCAAAGCACAAAGTACAAACTATCGGCTGGTTTGCCTAACTCGCGTGGGCTAAGCGAGAATGCCTGAATCATGCGCTGGTCAAACTACTTCATACCAACCCTTCGCGAAGACCCGGCCGATGCCGAAGTCATTTCGCACAAACTTCTCCTGCGCGCCGGCGCGATCCGGCAACTGTCTGCCGGAATCTATTCGCTACTGCCGCTGGGCCAACGCATCGCACTGAAAGTTATGCAGATTCTGCGCGAGGAGATGAACGCGATTGGCGGTCAGGAGTTTTTCCTGCCTGCTCTGCATCCGGCTGAGATCTGGCAGGAGTCGGGACGTTGGGACGCAATCGGCGACGAGATGTTTCGCCTCAAAGATCGCAAAAACACCGACATGTGCCTCGGCATGACGCACGAAGAGGTCTTCACCGCGATTGCGCGCAACGAGTTACGCTCGTACAAACAACTGCCGCAGGTGTGGTACCAGATTCAGACCAAGTTTCGCGACGAGGCGCGGCCCAAATCGGGGTTGATCCGTGTGCGCACGTTCATCATGAAGGACGCGTACACGTTCGATCTCGATCGCGCGGGGCTCGACAAGTCGTTCAGCGATCAGCGCGAGGCTTACAAGCGGATCTTCACGCGTTGCGGGATTCAGTTTTTGATCGTCGAAGCGTCGTCGGGCGCGATGGGCGGATCTGAGTCGAACGAGTTCATGGCGCGGACGCCCGCCGGAGAGGATCTGATCGTCAGTTGTCCGAGTTGTGGTTACGCGGCGAATCTTGAAAAAGCGATTTCGCGTCTGACGCCGACACACGATGAGGCCGGCCTCGCGGCTCCAGAGGAATTTCCAACACCCGGCGTGCGCACGATCGAAGACCTGACCACGTTTCCCGGTGGTGCCGAAGCATCACGGCAGATCAAATCGCTCGTTTACTTCGCGACGATCGACGGCGAATCACGTCCAGTCCTCGTCTTACTCCGCGGCGATCATCAGCTTCACGAAACAAAACTGGGCGACGCGCTCGGTTCAACCGCCGTGCGACCAGCGCATCCCGAAGAGATCCGTGAACTGTTAGGCGCGAGTGCTGGAAGTCTCGGCGGCGTCGGCGCCAAAAACAAAGCGCGCGCCGCAAAAATGGATCTGCACATCGTCGCCGATTCGTCGTTGCAAGGCAGACGCAACATGACGACGGGCGCCAACAAAGACGATCACCACCTGCGCGGCGTCGAGATCGATCGCGACATTCCAGTCGATCGCTGGTTCGACCTGCGCATCGTCGAGGCCGGCGAAGGCTGTCCGCGTTGCGATGGCGGCGTGCTCGAGATATTCAAAGGCATGGAGATCGGTCACATTTTTAAGCTCGGCACGAAGTATTCCGACTCGATGGGCGCGACGGTGCTGAATCAGGACGGAAAGCCGGTGCCAATCGTGATGGGCAGTTACGGCATCGGCGTCGAACGAATTATCGCCGCCGCAGTCGAGCAGCAGCACGACGACGACGGCATCATCTGGCCGAAATCTCTCACGCCGTTCGACGTCGTAGTCACCGTCACCAACATGAAACAGGACGATCTGCGCGAAGCAGGCGAGAAAATCTACGGGGACCTGCGAAACGCGGGACTCGACGCCCTGCTCGACGATCGCGACGAGCGCGCCGGTGTGAAGTTCAAAGACGCGGATTTAATCGGCATTCCATATCGCATCACGATTGGCAAAAAAGTCGCGGACGGCGTCGTCGAGCTGTACGATCGCCGCGCGAAACAGAGTGAGGATGTTAAAATAACCGACGTTATCGAGCGTGTGCAGAAGCTCGCGCTGACAAGTTGATAATAGTTTTACTGTTAGAATTCCCCGAGGTATGAAACTGGTCTGGCTCTTATTCATAGCTTTAATCATTCCAGTTAGAGCCGAGGCGTCGCAGCAGGATCTTCTCCCGGAACTCGTCCGCCGTATCAAACCATCGGCAGTCGCCATCGAAACCTACGACGTGCGGGGTGAAAAGCTCTCGCGCGGCAGCGGCTTCTTCATCGACGTCGATCGCATCGTCACCAATCGACACGTGATCGAAGGCGCTTATCGCGCCGAGATACATTCCACTAACGGCACCGTGATTCCCGTCAAAGGCGTGCTCGCCGTCGACGCCGAAGGCGACATCGCATTGCTGAAGATCGATCCGCCAACGCCGCAAGTCAGACCGTTGCCGCTCGACAAAACTTCGCCGCAGGAAGGCGAGAGCGTTGTCGTGATCGGCAACCCGCTCGGACTGGAAGGCAGTGTTACGAACGGAATCGTCTCCGCCGTACGCGACATCCCCACGTTCGGACGCATCATTCAGATCACCGCGCCGATCTCCTCCGGGTCGAGTGGCAGCCCGGTCGTGAACATGCAGGGACAGGTGATCGGCATTGCCACGTTGCAAGTGACGGGCGGGCAGAGCGTTAACTTCGCGATTCCTTCCGAACGCATTTCGCAGCTTCAGGCGACGACGTTGATGTCGTTGCCGGACCTTGTTGCTGCGAGCGGACGAAACAAGCGCGCGAAGGCAGTGCAGTTTTTCCGTGATGGACTGAGTTTTCTTTCCAAGGACGACTGCGAAAAGGCCCTGCCATATTTTGAAAAGGCGGTCGAGTCAGACAATCAATATGCCGAGGCGTGGGCGCAGAGTGGTTTCTGCAACGAGAAGCTCGGCCGTCACGCAGAAGCGTTGGAAGCATCGAAGAAGGCCGTGAACCTGCGTCCGTCCGCGGAGTCGTACTTCAACATCGGACTCGCGAATTATTATCTCAAGCAGTACAAGGACGCTGCCGAAGCGTACCGCCAATCGATCAAGCTCGATCCGTACAACTCCGCTGACGCTTACTACGCGCTCGGTCTGGTCTATCGCGATTGGGGCAAGGCTGACGACGAGATTTACGCGTACAAACAAGCGATCAAGTTGCGGCCCGACTACACAGGCGCGTACGAGCGGCTCGGTTCGCGTTACATGAAGTCGAAGAAATTTAACGAGGCAGTCGAGGTTTTTCGTCAGCTCGCGGCATTGAAACCCGGCGATGCTGTTGCGCCGAACAATCTTGGCGAGGCGTACGCCGAGCTGAACCGTTACAACGACGCGTGTGAATCGTTTCGCCAATCGATCCGCTTGAAGCCTGATTATGGCAGGGCTTACTACAACCTCGGGAAGTGCTTGCTGGCAATGGGCAATCGCGACGCGGCGCTGGAGCAGTACACGATTCTCACGAACATCGATCCGAGTTGGGCCGAGAAGTTGAATTCGATCCTCAACCCGTAAATTGTCCTCTGAGTCCTTTGTGCTTTGTACTTAGTACTTCGTAAAAAACAAAGAACAAAGTACTAAGCTCCAAGCTCGTTCTTATCTCATCACTTCACTCACAATCGCCGTCAGCGCGTTGTCCTGCAGCGTCTTGTTCCGCGGCAACTGCCCGTGAAGATCGCAACCAAACACCGCATACCGCGCCAGAGTAAAGCCGGTCTGCGGGTCGCGGGCTTTGAACAGGTTCTCGCCAAGCAGCGACGAGCGTGTCACGCGTCCGTCGCCGGGATCGTACATTGCTTCGGTTGCTTCACGCTTCGAGACTTTCACACCCGTTGAAGTGCGAAAGTCACGCGGGCGCGTCAGAGTGATCCAACGGTTCTGCTTCTGATCGCGCAGAAGCACCGGCGAGCTGAGTGTCTCTTCGCAGTCGCCGCCAATCGCAAGCAAGACGACCGGGGATGCAGAACCGTCGGCGGCGTCGAGTGCCTGGTGAAACCGTTCGGCTCGATGCAGCGTGGCGGCGAGATAGGCATCCAGCTCGTCGACTTCTGCGTCCGTCCCATTCGTGCCGTTCGTGTTTATAAAGCGACGTCGAAATTCAGACGTGTGTATGGCGCTCCAGCCATACTGCTTCCACACCGCGATGTCATACAGATCGATCGCGAGAGGCTTCAGGTTCTCGTCGAGAAAGCTGACGACGCGCGCGTGCGGCATGAGTTGAAAAACTGACGGGGTCCTGGCCGCGTCTTCCGCCGTCAACTTGTTCAGCAGGGGAACCCGACGTCGCATACCTTCCGTCACTGAATAACCCTCGACGAGCGTCGCAAAAGCATCGGTGGATCCTTCGTTGGGCACGCCGATCATCACGATCTTGCTGATGTGCGCGGCGCCGTTCCACGTCGGCTGAATCGCACCGTCACCAGGCGGCAGATCTTCATCGCCGTACATCGCGGCGTAACGCGCGATCAAGCCACCCATCGAGTGGGCCACGACGTTGAACTTCAGATCCTGACGCTTCAGTTTGTCTTTCAATCGTTGCAAACGCCGGACGAGATCGCGTGCGTTCGCGACGTTGTCTCGGCGCCAGTCGTAAGCAAAGACGTAATACGTGTCGCGATCGCCGTCAGCAGCCGGGTTCTCCCAATCGCCTTCGCGATACCCCGCGTAACGGCGCAGTGCGTCCAGCAGATCGCGATAGACGTAAACTTCGGGTAGCAACTTCGCCAGCTTCGCCGTCTCCACGATCTTTCCCGGCACGAGATCATCACGATTCGCCTCGAGATTTGGACTGATCGGTAGTCCTTCCTGCGAGGTACGATACGCGGACGGCCAAACCTTCTCGCCTGTTTTTGGATTGATCAGTTCGGAACCGAGTATGCCGGGGATGACGATGACGGGGCGCTTGCCGGTGCTCGCACGCGCCGTTGCGAAGATCTGTTCGAGATTGGGGTTCTTGCGCGC
>DASTOZ010000196.1:0-7002 GCA_035762365.1 Pyrinomonadaceae bacterium
TCGGCGAACCCACTCGCCCAAGACAAACCGCCAGCACCAAAGACGTACGTGACCGACGTCGCCGGACTCATCGACGCGCAAACGCGTACTCGGCTGGAAGGCGTTCTCGAACGGCTCAAGGAAAAGAGCAAGATCGACTTGTACGTCGCGGTGGTCGATACGACTGACGGAGTCCAGGTCTCAGATTACTCGCAACGTCTCGCGCGGGAATGGAATGTCGGTTCGAAGATGAGCCGCGGCAAGAGCCTGTTGCTCGTCGTTTCTGCAGCGTCGAAGACTTCGTTCACTCAATACACGCGAGGGGTCCAAACGGATCTGCCTGACGGCGTGCTCGGTGAAATGAATAACCGCATGAGTGGTCCACTCAGCGAGGGACGGTTTACGGAAGCAGTCGAGGTCGGCATTTACGCGTTCGTCAACGCAGTTGCGGAGAAAATGGGCTTCAACGCAGCAGAGCTCGACAAGCGAGCGAACACGGCGGACGGCAGCACACAAGTCAACGCCACCGCGGACCAACCCGTTTACGTCAGCGCAATTGATTCGGAACGAG
This sequence comes from Pyrinomonadaceae bacterium, assembly GCA_035762365.1. Lineage (GTDB taxonomy): Bacteria > Acidobacteriota > Blastocatellia > Pyrinomonadales > Pyrinomonadaceae > PSRF01. The sequence continues at coordinate 551 of DASTOZ010000196.1, forward strand.
TCCGACCCAGGCTCGTCGGCGAACCAGCGAAAGTAGTGGAACCCGCTGCAACGCCGCCGTCGGAAACGCCAACACCTTCGCCAAGCGAAACTCCAGTCGCTACTCCATCGGAAACGCCGTCGGCTACACCCGCGGAAACACCGTCCGCCACGCCAGCGGAAACGCCTTCGGCAACGCCCGCGGAAACGCCGTCACCGGAAGTAACCCCGACTGAGCCGCCGAAGACCGAAGCCAACACAACAGCCGAGCCGACAAAACCCGTAACGATCGAGGAACTGCCAACGCCACGCGCTCGCAACACTGAAATCCCGAAAGCCGCCAACACAAAACCAACTCGCAAGACGCCCGCGAAAGCAACGCCCGCGCCCAAGCGGCTCACGCCCGAGCAACAAGCGGAACTCGACGCGGACGAATCAGAAGAAGTTGAACTGACGCTGACACTGCCGCTCGCGAAGCGCGTCGTCGCGTTGAAAGAGTTTCTCGACACGCATCCCAATTCGAAGTCGCGCGCCCGCGCAACGGAGTTGCTCATCAGCACTCATGCAAGTCTCGCCGATAAGGCATTGAATGCAGGCGACAGCGCCGGTGGTCTTCAAGAGCTTCTGAAAGCAATCGACGCCACGGATGCGACAGTTTCCGATCAGCAGTTCACCGATCTGATCGCGCCAATCCCGATGAACCTTTACGTGCGCGGCGAACACGCAGCCGCGTTTAAGGCGGCGGAGAGTATCGAAGCCAAATATGGTCAGGACCCGAAACGCCTGCTGAACCTTGCTGGTTTTTATCTGAGTGTCGAACGCGGACCTGACATCGTGCGCGTGGCGGAAGCCGTCGTGAAGCTCGCGCCCGACATGCCCGAAGCGCACCGCACGCTCGCACTCGGCTATCACATTTCGCTTCGTCTCGACGAAGCCGCTGCCGAATACAAACGCACACTCGAACTCGATCCGGCGTCGAAGGTGTCGCGCGAAAGTCTCGCCGATCTTTACCGCGCGGCTGGTAAAGCCGAAGAGGCACTCGCGCTCTACAACGAACAACTCGCCGCCGATCCGAAAGACCGCGCCGCCCGCGCCGGAAAAGTGATCTCGCTTTTCGAGTTGGACCGTGCCGACGAAGGGAACCGCGAGCTCGAAGCCGCGCTCGCCGATGAACCACGCAATCTTCCGCTGCTCACCGGCGCCGCTTACTGGCTCGCCGCTCGGAACAACAACGAAAAGGCGTTGGACCTCGCGCTCAAAGCCACCGCGATCGAAGGGCGGTATACGTGGGCGCAGATCGCACTGGCGCGATCGCTCGTCGGACTCAATCGTCCGCTTGAAGCTGAACGCGCAATGCGCTTCGCCCGAAACTACGGCAAATTTCCGACGTTGACGTACGAGCTCGCGAGTGTGTTGTCGTCGATGGGGTTGTACGAAGAAGCCGTGCAAGTGCTGCGCGAGTCGTTTTCGATCAAGGACGATCAGGTAAAGACGTATCTCGCCGGCAGCTTGCCCGCCAGTGACGCTGGTTTTCTCGAACTGCTGGCGCCGGAACGCCGCGCCAGCATTTATCAGAAGACCGCGGCTGACACGCCGGCGAATGCGCGAATCCTGAAGGCTCTGTTGGCGTTCAACTCGGCCATGTCCGCCGAGAAGATTGACGAGACTGCGGCAGTCGCGGCTGCACGTGACTTCGCTTCCGGAACAGACAACATGCGCGCGTTTCGTCAACTGTACGCGGCAAGCAGACTACAGCGACAAAACATCGCCAATGGCACGGTTATCGAACTTGCAGACGAAGCACGCAAAGCTTCTGACGACGCGCTGAAGGTGCCGAGTTTGACGTTGACGATGGCGGTCCAGGCTGACGAGTTTGGCGTATTGCGCTCGCGGGCAATCGCGGCGGGAAACGTACCGGATGTGGCCGAGGCGCCGCACGACGTGGTCGCAAACATTCTGAAGGGACGAATCGAAGATATCAGCGGCTGGGCACTCTTGAACGATGGGAAGAGCGCCGAGGCCATCGATCATTTGAAACTGGCAGCGAAGACGCTTCCGGCAGGGACGCCGTCGTGGCGCACCGCGCTGTGGCACCTCGGCGCCGCGCTCGAACAGACGGACCAAAAACAGGAAGCGCTCGACTACTACATCAAGAGCTTCAACGCCGGCGATCCTGATCCGATGCGGCGCTCCGTGATCGAACAGCTTTACAAGAAGATCAACGGCTCGCTTGACGGGCTCGAACAGAAGATCACCGGCGGCGGTTTCATCACTACCGCGGAAACTGCCGCGGCCGCACCCACGCCGGCGACGTCTGAAACAGCGACCGCCACACCAGCACCTGAGTCACCCGCCGCAGCGCCAACGCCCACTCCGGAAACGTCTCCAACTCCGGAACCATCACCGGTCGAGACGCCGAAACCAGAGACTCCAAAACCGGAAACGTCTCCTTCAACTGGTGTACCCATTTCCGAAGAAGAAGCGATGCGCATCGCGTCGACGCGCACACGTTCGACTGTGAAAGTTACAGGACGCGTGCTCGATGCAAACAAGGTTGGCATCGCAAACGCAACGTTAGTGCTCATCAGCCCGACGGGAATGGTGCTCACCGAAACGACCGACAACGAGGGCAACTACTCATTCATCGTCGCCGTGCCGTCGCAAAAAACCTATCGCATCATTCCGTCAAAAGACGGTTACACCTTCTCGCCCGTGGATAAGACGCTGGCCGGCTTGCTCGAGGACCAGCGAAACATCGATTTCGTCGGCGCCAAACAGTAACGTGAGACCCGCCAGAGGGCTGTGGAAGTCCAGGCGAGAGTTCAGTAAAACTTGAGGTCGATAAAAGTAAACACGGATGACACGGATTCGAATCCGCATCATCCGTGTGTTATCGGTGTTACCCGTGGTTACTTTTGGTTCTGGCTCGGTCCGCCCACGGGCTTGCCTTCGGCGTCGAACACTTCAACCTTGCCGTACTTCGCCAACACGTCACGCGCCTGCGATGCATCGCCCACGGCCACGACTTGCAAGTGGCCCAGGTCGATGTATTTCTGCGCGACCCGCTGCACGTCTTCAGCCGTAATCGCCGCTACTTTCTGGGGATATGTGTCCCAGTAATCATCGGGCAGATTGTAGAGCTTCTGCGTGATGATGTTCTGCAACAGCGCCTGCGGCTGCTCGAGCGACAACGCAAAACTGCCGACGATCGCAGTCTTCGCATTCGCAAGTTCATCCGCCGAGACCTTTTCATCACGAAGACGTTTCAGCTCAAACATGAACTCCTTCATCGCGCCTTCGGTAACATCCGTGCGCACCTCAGAGCTCGCTTGCCACGTTCCACGGAAACGCGAACCGCCGAAACCGCTGTACGCACCGTAGGTGTAACCCTTGTCTTCGCGAAGATTCAGGAACAACCGTCCGGATGGACCACCACCGAGAACGCGATCCGCCAGCAACACCGAGAAGTAGTCAGGGCTGGTACGCTCGATGCCGAGTGTTCCCAGTTGCAGTACAGTCTGCACCGAGCCCGGACGATCGATCAGCAAAATGCGCGACGCGGCTTGAGCCGGCGCCTGCGGTATCGTCGCAGCGGGAACATTCGCCTTTTGCCAATCACCAAACGCCTTCTGGAGCTTCGGCATCAGGCCTTTCAACGTCACGTCGCCGACGATCGCGAGTATCGCGTTGTTCGGACGGTAGTAGGTCGAATGAAAATCGGCGAGGTCTTTGCTCGTCAGTTTCTTGAACGACTCGGCAGGCGTCGAGACCAGCGCCGCCGGATGTTCCGTGCCGTAGATCGCACGTTGAAACTGCTCCGCCGCCAGGAACTGCGGGCTCGAACGTTGTAACTGTAGTTGGGCCAACATGCGCGTCCTGTACTTGTCGACCTCTGCTTGCGGGAACGTCGGGTTGCGGATCACGTCGGCAAACAGCTCGAGGGTTTGATCGAGGTTCTCGACCAGACCGGCAGCGGTGACGTTCGTGGTCATTGACGCCAGGCCGGAGTTGGCGCCGAGCGTCGCGCCGAGTGCGTCGACCTGTTCGGCGATGTCTTTGCTCGATCGTTTCGCCGTGCCTTCGCGCAACAGCGTGGCGGTTGAACTCGCCAGACCGCGATAGTCAGGCTTGTCAGAAAGCCCGCCACTCAACACAACCATCTGCATGTTGAAAGTCGGGACCTTCGTGCTTCTGAGCAGGATCACGCGCAGACCGTTCGGCAACATGGCTTCTTCAGCGCGGGGCAGTTTTACTTTCAGAACGTTCTTGTTAACCGGCGCTTTGCCTTTGACGATTGCGCCTTTGGTGGTGGGTGCTTGCTGGCCGCCAGGAGCGCCTCCCTGGGCAAACGTCAGCGAGGACATAGCCGCGATCAGGATCAGCGCGGTGACGGCATTCGTTATCTTCTTTGTCATTCTCATTGCTATCTATTGACTCCTTTACTGTCCTGTCGAGCTGCTGGCGCTCTTCGCTTTGGGCTTCGGCATCGTGACGACGATCGTCCGATTAGTGTCGACCAGATACTTCTTCGCGACTCGCTGCACGTCTTCTTTCGTGACGGCGGCAACTTTGTCGAGGCGCGTGTTGATGAGGTTCGGCTCGTTGTAATAGGTCGTGTATTGGCCCAACGTAATCGCGCGGTTCAGCGAACTCTGCAAGCCGTTGATGAAGTTACGACGAGTGGTGTTCTTCGCTTTCTGCAATTCCCAATCGGCGATTGGTTCTTCTTTCAGCCGATTGATCTCGGCGTAGATGAGCGCTTCGACGTCTTCCGTCTTAAAGCCGCCGCGCAGGGTTGCGTTCGTGTAGAAACCACCGACGCCCCGCTTCTCGTCCATGAAACCGCCGACGGTCGTCACCATCTCTTTTTCCTTCACGAGCTTTTGATACAAACGCGAGCTCTGGCCACTCTGCAACGCTGCGCTAAGCACCTGCAACGCGTAGAAATCAGCAGTGTTGCCCGGCACGGCTTTGTAAGCCATGTCGATGCGCGGCGCGCGTGCCAGTACGTCTTCGAGGGTCGCACGACGCTCGGCTTTTTGCGCGGGCTCAGTCATGTCCACTGCCGGCGGATTTGGCTGGCGCGGAATGCTTTCGAAGTTCGCGCGGATCTTCGCGAGCGCTTCGTTGGTGTTGAAGTCGCCGACGAGAACGAGCACGGCGTTGTTCGGCGCGTAGTACATTTTGAAGAACGCGGCAACGTCTTCGACCGATGCGGCGTTGAGATCATCCATCGAGCCGATCGTGGAATGCTTGTACGCGAAGTTGTCGTACATCATCTCCTGGTGCTTTTCCTGGCTCACTCCATACGGTTGATTGTCGACACCGAGACGGCGCTCTTCCTGTACGGCGTTGCGCTGGTTGTCGAGGTTCTCTCTAGTGATGGCCAAACTCTTCATGCGGTCGGCTTCGAGAAACAGCGCGAGGTCGAGCTGGTTTGACGGCAGCGCTTCGAAGTAGTTGGTCCGATCTTCGTTGGTGGTGCCGTTCATCGTGCCGCCGTTGTTGAAGACGAGCAGGAAGTGCTCACCCGATCCGACGTTTTCGGATCCTTTGAACATCATGTGCTCAAACAGGTGGGCAAACCCGGTGCGTCCCTGGCGTTCGTCGCGCGAGCCCACGTTGTAGGTGATGGAAAGCGCGACCACGGGCGCCGAGCGATCTTCGACAGTGATCACGCGGAGACCGTTTTTCAAGGTGGTTTCCTTGAACTCGACCCGCACTTTGCGGGCGGTTTGGGCTTGGCCGGCGAGAACGCCGAGCACGCAGATTAATAGGGGTAATACAAACTTGGAGACGCGTCTCATATACAAAAACTCCTTTGGATGTGGATGATGGTCTCAGACGAGCAGGATCCGGACCGCCGGCGTCTTTCGCGGTGTTTGGGACTTTATGCGGTGCGTAGTGGAGTGTCAAGCGAGCAAGCTTTTGCAGAGTGACGACACGGTTTAAATCAGGGGGCGGCCAACCGCATCCGCCTTCCGGCCATCCAAAACAGTCGCAAACAGCGGTATAATCAAGCACCAGCGAATCGTCATGATAAGTATTAAGTTCATCTTTCCTCGCATTGCGGCGGCTTTGGCCGTCCTGATGCTGGCCCTCTCAGCACAGTCACAACAGCCCGCGCCGCAGCCAGTCGCCAGCCGTTTTGACGTTACCCACTACCGGATCGAAGCGCAGATTATTCCCGACCAACACATCCTCCGGGCCGGCGCGGACGTGACGTTTGTGCCGCTCGATGCAACGCGCTCGGTTGTGTTTGAGCTCAACGGATCGTTGAAGGTCGAGAGTATCGACAAGGACGGGAAAGCGTTGACGGGGTTCGTGCAGGACAACGTCGGCGTCGGGTCGCTGGGACCCAGCGTGCGCATTGACCTGGGCCAGGTTGTTCCGGCAAATCAACCTGTGACGTTGCGAATTCGTTGGAGTGGCGCGCTGGTTTCGCCTGAAGGCGGGCCGCTCGCTACGCGTCGT
>DASTOZ010000197.1:0-4065 GCA_035762365.1 Pyrinomonadaceae bacterium
GTCCAAGTCTCCCGTTCAGGTCACAGGCTTTTACCTCTGGGACGTCGTGCTTCACATTTTCATGGTGCACAATCTCGACCCGCGCACGACATACACAATCAACGGCGCGTTCTGGACGCTTGCCGTCGAAGAGCAGTTGTACCTTGCATATTTCCTGCTGCTCTTCCTGCGGATTCGTTACGGCTGGGCAAAGACGTTGCTGGTGTGCTTCTCTGCACGCATCGTCTGGGTGATTCTGAGTCGCGCACTGAGCGAACCACTCGGCTTCCACATTCCGGTGACGGAGGCAGCCGCGACAAACTGGTTCATCTGGGCCCTCGGCGCTTTAAGTGTCGAGGCGGCTGTGGGTCTCATCAAGCTGCCGAGATGGTGTTTCAAGATCTCAGTAGGCGGCCTGGCGCTGGGGTGCGCAATCGCGTTGGCCCAACTGTTACCGATGCTGGACCAGGCAGGCTGGATACATGACGTTGGTTGGATCGTGATGCACCCTGCCTGGGGTATCGGCTTCTTCATCCTTGTTAACTATGCGGTTGCGGCGGAGCAGCGATGGCGCCAGCAACTCTCGCGTGTGCCGCGCCTGATCTCTACGCTCGCACCGATTGGACTAATTTCTTACTCACTCTATCTGACGCATTCCTTCGTGCTGATGCACTGGTATTGGTTTGGCTTCACAGAGTGGCACACGCGCTCGATTTCGCTGGTGATAACAATGCCGTTATCCATCGTCTTTGCGTGGTTGTTCTTTCGACTCTGTGAGCGACCCTTCATGACACCCAGCGCGACGAAGCTCCCAACCAAACCAGAGCACTCCACTGCAGATCAAGACGCGATCGCGTTCGTCCGCGAGGCTGCTTAACTGCTTTCAGTACGAGCCCGCCGTGCAAAAACCTTGACGCACTTTTTCCAGCAATATACAGTGCGTGCGTCTTCAAAGGTTCCAAGGTCAGTCTTCACACAAACAATATGCAAATCCCCTTCAGCCATAACATACTGCCCCTGTTTTTGACGCTCATCTGTGTTCTAGCAACAGCCCAATCGACCGCAGCTCAAAAATCGCCATGCGTCGGGGCGCCGGAAAGCGGTTTGCCACTCCCGAGCAGTTTCCTTCCCGCACGACTCCCGGAGTTTCAGGCGCAGCTCAAGTCGTTTCTCACGAGCGGAAAGTATCGAACTCTTAAATGGTGTGAAGACAAGAAACTTCGCGACACTGGTCCATTCGTTAACGGCGTCAGTTACGGCGTGCACCCGACCGTCAAAATTTACTACTCGCCGAACATCATCAACTGGCTCATCAGGAACGATCCGAAGAACGACATTCCAGACGGCGCGATGATCGTGAAGGAACAATACTCCGCGCCCGCAGCGAGGTACCAGATCCAACCGCCGAAGGGAATCAACGGTTGGACCATCATGATCAAAGACAGCAAGGGTTCGCAGGATGGCTGGTACTGGGCCGAGATCTGGGAGGCGCAGTGCGTTGACGACAACAAGCCTCCGTTTGCATATCCGTACGCCGGTTTCGGACTCTATTGCGTCAGGTGTCACGCGTCCGCCGAGCGCGAGCACACGTTTACTTACGCCAACAACATCAAAGGCTTCCCCGGCGATCCGGATTCTTATTACGTCGATCTCTCGTGGGCTTCGGTGCCTGAAAAAGCGCACTCAACTCCCGCTCCGCCGTGTAGCGAAGCGTCGGATAGTGATGCCGTCGTTCCCACCGCCGGCCACAACACTGACGCGAGCGATGTGCAGGAACAGTCCGTCTTGCGAGAGATGGCCATGGTCAGACCGGCCACGCTCGATCCGAAGTTCGTCAGCTTCTTCAACTCGATCAAGCCCCTGCCTCTCGACAAGGTGCTGAAATTTCCGGGTGAGAGTTACGATCACGTGTTTCCGCAAAACATCGGCAACGTCGTATCGAAGCCGGCACCGTCTCCGAATCCCAACCAGTTTCTGACGTCCGATCAATGCATGGGCTGTCACAGCGCGGGCACGTATGGCAACGTGATGATGTACACCGGCGCGAAGCAGGCAGACGGCTCGACTCCCGTCATGAACGTTTCGCCTTACGGCGAGTGGCGCTGGTCGCCCATGGGACTGGCGGGTCGCGATCCTGTTTTCTACGCCCAACTCGAAAGCGAAATTGCTTTCGTCAAGAGTTTCTTCAAAAACGATCCGGGAAAGGTCGCCGAAAACATCAAGGCGATTAACAACACGTGCTTCAGGTGTCATGGCGTGATGGGTAAACGCCGTCTCGACGACGATCACGGCGGCACGGGTAAAGGTGATTTCAATCCGGCAATGGTCTATGCAACCTTCGATAACAACACGCTGCCGAACAAGCAGTCGTACGTTTACGGCGCGTTGGCCCGTGATGGCGTTAGCTGCATGGCGTGTCATCGGATCGTCGAAGACAAAGTGCCATTCAGCGAGTTTCTCAAGACCAGGATCACCGGCAACTTCACCACCGGCGATCCGGCTGAGCTGTTTGGACCATTCGAGGATGCACAGATCGTTACCGACCCGATGAACAATGCGATGGGCATCAAACCGAAGCACAGTCCTTACATCAAGAGCTCGCGCATGTGCGGCAACTGCCACACGATCAACCTGCCGCTGATGGACAATCCGGCCGCCGATCCCAACAAACCGCATCTCGAGCAGGTCACGTATCTCGAATGGCTGAACAGCGGTTATCAGAATGAGGTGGGTACGAATTCACGCGCGCAAACGTGCCAGGACTGTCACATGCCGACGAAGTACAGCAACTCCAAAGGCACGCTGAACATTCCCGTCATCCAACAACCGATCGCGTTTATCGAAGACACTCAGTATCCGCAAACTGGCAATCGTTTGCCGGACGAAAAGATCCTCGTGCGCTTCCGCGACAAGGGTTTTGCGCGTCATCAGTTTCAAGGGATGAACGTCACGCTGCTCGAGATGTTTCGGCAGTTCATGACGCCGTACAAATCGAACGGTACAAACATTCTCGCTAATGTAGTCCTCGGTGTCAGGCAGAACGACTACATGTCAGGGCTCGATGGTCTATCGACTGCGATTGATAACTTCGTGCAACAGGCGCAGAACTCGACGGCCGAAGTTTCAGTATCAGAGCCGTCATTTAGTAACCAGAAACTCGTCGCGGATGTGAAGGTCACAAACAAGACAGGCCACCGCTTGCCGAGCGGTGTTGGATTTCGACGGGCGTTTCTGGAGTTTCGTGTAATCGATAACGACACGGGTAAGACGGTCTGGTGTTCCGGTTGCACAAACGAGCTTGGCGTGATTATGAAGGGCGCTTCCGTCGACGACGTCCGATTGCCGTCGGAGTTGTTCGACGTCTACACAGACGGCACAAAGCCGGAAACTCTCGGCTATCCCGAGGCATGCTACAAGACTATTCCAGGGGTTAGTCCTCAGCATTATCAACGACACTTCTTCTGGGATCAGCAGAAGAACACGGGCTTGGCCGTCACCCGTCAGGACCAGGTGCAAATCTACGAAGAGCTAAACCTGAACATCGAGTGCGCGATGTCGACCAGTTTTCTGCGTCGCGATTATCAGTTGAAAGACAACCGTCTGTTGCCGCTCGGATGGTCCAAAGCGGGACCGCTCAACCCTGACAAGACGCCGTATATACCGGCGGAGTATCTTCACGAAACGTTTCCGGTCAGTGTTGGCGACGATCCGTCCTACCGTGATGGAAGTGGGACGAGTATCGTGCGTTATGAAATTCCACTAAGCGCGTTCACTGCTCGAAACGTATCGATCACTGCAACTCTCTATTACCAATCAATACCGCCTTACTTCCTGCGCGATCGTTTCTCCCAGGCTCCGAACGGCCCAGCCACTCAACGTCTCTACTACCTGACGTCGAACCTACAGACGAGGGGCACTCCGATCGAAGATTGGAAGTTTCGCATCACCAGCGCGAGTCAGACGGCGACTGTGCGATAAGTTTGTTGTTTAGTCATGGCCTCATCACAACTCACCGTATTCGTCAGTTCCAAGATGGAAGAGTTGGCGCCCGAGCGCTTGGCCATCAAAGCGGCGCTGGAAGAGCTC
>DASTOZ010000198.1:0-8461 GCA_035762365.1 Pyrinomonadaceae bacterium
AACGAGCCGCGCGGCGCCAGAGATCCCAACCAGGACACAGTTGACGGACGTGCCGAAGCGATCGAGCGGAGTGTGCAGGAGTCGCGCTCGCCCAAGTCGGAAACTCGCGACGGCTTTGCGTATCGCATCAAAGTCAAAAACAGCACGACGAAAATTGTCGAGATCGTTTTCTGGGAATACCAGTTCAGCGAAGCTCAGAATCCCGGCGTCCTCGCGCGCCGCCAGTTTCTGTGCGGCGTGAATATTCGGCCTGACAAGGAAAAAGAGCTGGAAGCTTTTAGTCTCTCGGGACCAAGCGACGTCGTCAGCGTCGGCGCCCTCGCGGATAAATCACGTTTCCAGGAAAACGTGCTCATCAATCGCATAGAATACTCGGACGGTTCGATCTGGCAGCGAAAGGGTTGGCACCTCACCGAGGTGAAGGGAAACTACGAGCGCGTGCTCCGAGAGCCGTGGGTACCCGGTCAGTGCAAGGGGTTGTAAGCACCGTAAACGCATGAACTCGCGTGAGTCTCAGAGAGCAAGGGTCCTCATCATCGATGACGAGTGGCAGATCAGAAGCCTGCTCGTCGACCTGCTCGGCACGGTTTATCACTGCTCCGAAGCAAGCTCCGCCGAAGACGCTCTCGCCGCTCTTGCTCATGAAAGTTTCGACCTCGTAATCAGCGACATCGACATGGGTGGCATGAGCGGACTCGAGCTGGTGCCGCGTGTTCATTCACTCGCGCCCGATACCGTCGTCGTGATGATCAGCGGCAACCAGGACATCGAGTTTGCGATCAAGGCGCTGCGCGTCGGCGCTTTCGATTACATCACCAAACCGATCGATCTGCGTCACGTCGAAGCGTCGGTCGAGCGCGCGCTGAAGCACAGCAGCCTGCTGAAAGAGAAGCGACTCTACAAGGAACAGATCGAACACCTGTTGCAGCAACGGACCGCGGAAGTCGATTGGCTCGCTTACTACGACACGGTCACGCAGCTTCCGAATCGCGCGTTGTTCGAAGATCGTCTCTCGCAGGCGGTGGCGATCGCGCGTGCCAAAGACGAGTCGCTGGGCGTGCTGTTTATTTCACTCGATCAGTTCAAGAAGGTGAACGATTCGCTGGGACACAGCCCCGGCGACAGTTTGCTGCGCGAGTTTGGCGAACGTTTGAAGAGCTGCATCAGCAAGTCAGACACGGTGGCGCGGTTTGGCGGCGATGAGTTTGCGCTGTTGCGAACACACATCGACGGCACGGACGGCATCATGGAAACGATCGGCATGCTGTCGCAAGTGTTGAAGTTTTCCTTCGACCTGCTCGGTCATGAGGTGTACGCGACGGCGAGTGTCGGGATCAGTTTGTTTCCGTTTGATGGAGACGACAGTCAAACGCTGCTGAAGAACGCGGGCGCCGCGCTGTACAAGGCGAAGAAGTCGGGCGGTGCGAATTATCAGTTCTTCACCTCCGACATGCACGAGCTCGCGACGCGCCGACTCGCGCTCGAAACTAACCTGCGGCGGGCGATTCAGAATGAAGAGTTCCTGGTCCATTACCAACCGCGTGTCTCCGTCGATTCGCTGGCGATCACGGGTGTCGAGGCATTGGTGCGTTGGCAACATCCGCAGCTCGGTCTCGTGTCGCCCTCAGAGTTTATTCCGCTGGCAGAAGACACTGGGTTGATCGTGCCGATCGGCGAATGGGTATTGCGCGAGGCGTGCCGTCAGAATCAGGAGTGGCAGGAACGCGGGTTCGCGCCCATTCAGATGTCGGTCAACATTTCGGCGCGGCAGTTTCACGAGCGCGACTTGTCGGAAACGGTGATCCGGATCCTCGACGAAACAGGTCTCGCGGCGAAGCACCTCGACCTGGAACTGACGGAAAGCTCGATCATGCAGAACGAGGAGTTTGCTGCCGGTCTGCTCAACAGTTTGAAGAGCATGGGCATAAACATCTCGATCGACGACTTCGGCACCGGGTTTTCGTCGCTTGCTTCGCTGAAGCGTTTGCCCATCGACGTGCTGAAGATCGATCAGTCCTTTGTGAGAGACGCCACGACCGATCCCGACGATGCAGCGCTCGTTATGGCGATCATCACGCTGGCCCATAACCTGCGATTGAAGGTGATTGCGGAAGGCGTAGAAACAGCGGAGCAACTTCGTTTCCTTCAGTTACTCCGCTGTGATGAGATTCAGGGTTACTTCTTCAGCCGTCCCTGTTCGGCCGAGGACCTCGTTGCGCTGTTTGATACCAGCTTCCCGAAAGTCGCCAGCTAGTTTGCGTGAAACTCGAACCGGGCGACGTCCGATTCACCCAGGATCACTGTGTCGCCGGCCTTCAGTGACGTTTCCGTCACGCGAGCTGAACGAGGATCGTTGACGAACGTTCCGTTCCGCGAATTCTGGTCTTCGATCACCACGCGTCCACCTCTGACGCCAATCCAGACATGTCGTTTCGAGATTCGCGGATCGCCGATGACGATTTGTGACGATCCACCATCGCGGCCGATGAAATCTCCGTCGGGCCTGACCTGAAACTGTTGACCCGAAAGCGGACCCGAAACAAACCGGATCGATCCGTAGTTCTGCTTAAACGCGTCGCCGTCGGCGGTGATCGCCACGGTGCGTGACAGATCGACCGTCATACCCTGATCGCCTGCCATGACATGCGGAGCCGGAGCAGGAGGGGGCGGCGGTGGCGACGCATGAATCGGAGACGGGCTCGGTGGCGGAGGCGAATACGCCGCAGGCGATGGCGCTGGGGCCGGAGCAGCATGTGGTTTTCCGCCAGGCGCTGGAGTTGATGCGGCCCGTTTCTTCTTACGCCGGCGCATCAATAAGAAGATGACTACAACGACGATCAGAATAAAACCGATGAAAAACAGGAAACCTACGACCCCGCCGACCAACCACAGCGAGATCCCCGACTTCTCCTTTCCTTCGGCTTTCGCCTGCTGACTGCTTTGGATCAACCCATCGACTTCCGAGTGCTGCGGAAACAGCCGCTTTACTTCTTCGAACTTCGGAATCGCCGAGGAATACTGGTCGCTCCAGTAGTAGTCGAGTCCCTCACGGAACGTCGTATCGGTAGGTCCTTCTACGTTCGACGCCCCGGCACTCTTCACATACTCCATCACGGTGTTGGATGGAACGACGAAGGCGAACCCAGAGACTTCCTGTCCGTTCACCGTGTCGCCGCGGAACGTCAGCAGACCGATCACTTCGTGTGCGTCGTTCACGACCGGTCCACCGGAATTGCCGTGAGTAGCGTTGGCGCTCGTTTGCAGAATGGGGGCGCCGCTGGACGCCGTCTTGCGCGCGGAGATCTTGCCGTCGGTAATACTCGCCTCAAACGCAGACTTCCCGCTGAGCATCCCGGATTGGAACGTGTCGGCGGCGGCGGGATAACCAATGACCGTAACGTGGTCCTGAAGTTGAACCTTCTCTGAGTCGCCCAGCTTTAGTATCGGGGCGTTCTTGATCTCGATCTTCACGATGGCGACATCTTTGCCCTGGTCGGTGCTTTCGCCAGTCGGTGCGCCGTACTGCTTGATCTCGAAGGGGAAGTTGCTGCCGTCCGGTGTGAACACATGATGGACTTTCTGAAAACTCACCAGACTCGTGTACCGCTCGATCAGAGCGTGATCCAAGGTGCGGGGATCGCGGCCGAGCTGCTGTCCGATTTGTTGGACCATCTGCCAGAAGAGGGCCTGCTTGGTTTTTTCTTCACCGTCGTGCGTGGTCGACACGACGTGCGCGTTCGGTGCGCTGTAGCCGTTGGAGCTGATGAAAAAGCCGGACCCGGATGCGAGCATCGACACGTTGTAGGTCTGGGGCTGGTAACCCGGGAGGTCCAGCCGGAACTGGCCGGCAGCGCCGTCGATGATACGAACGACTGCGGGTTTGCTGTACATCGCCAGTCGTTCGCCGTCCGACACCGCGGTCACTACAAATCGCGGTTGCAGCGGAAGCAGCGTTATGGCGAGAAAGAAAGTGCCTATCGCAAAAACAAGCAGTCTGCGCATGAAAAGGGCTCCTTGGGGATGGTGATTGTTTCGTCTCAAACAGTGAAAGCCTTGATGAAGTTTACCGGCAGCGTAGGTGTGCTTCTAAAGGAATTCAGGTCGAAAGTCAATGAAAAATCAGGTGGAGACTCATCGCGTCAGAATCTGCCCGTACCGTAATTGGACGCTCCGGGGCCGGCGCCGTCTCCCTTTTGCAATCCGCGCACGCTTGTCTATTCGCGACGACGGCGTGACAATAACCACACACACAAAACTTGATGGCACGTTGCTTGCCGACTTCGACGGCGAGCTTTACCTAGTTAGGAGGAAAGAAGCGTGAAGAAAAATATCTGCTTGTTGACGATCCTATTGCTTGTGGCACTCGCCGCAGGCTGTTCACACGATCGGGCAGCCGACCAGACTCCGACCACGGTGCAGGCGTCAGACAATTCTGAGATCACCACCACGGTCGATGCCAACGGAACAAAAACTGAAACCAGAACATTCCGAAATAATCCACGCATATCGAAGGTTGTCGTAACGACACGCGACGGCAAGAGAACGGTCAAGGCCTACTCTCCCAGCGGCGAAGAGCGTGAAGTGAAAACAGACGAGAACGTGTTGGAAGCGACCGGCGATGCCGTTGCCGCATCCGCAGGCTGGGTGGCTGACAAAGCTGAAGACGTACCGGGCGAGGCCAAGAAAGTAGGCACGGAAGTAGCGGACAAGGCTGAAGACGTCGGCGATAAGGCGAAGAATGTCGGCGAAAAGGCCGCCGATGCTGGCAAGAATGTTGGAGAAAAGACGGTCGAAGTAAGCAAGAAAGCCGGTGAAAAGACGGTAGAAGGAACCAAGAAAGTTGGCGAGAAGACTGTAGAAGGCGCCAAGAAAGCGGGCAGCGCAGTGAAGAAGGTCATTCCATGACCACCAACAATCACCGAAATCGCGAATAAAGACGTTCAGAAGGGCAGTCGGCAACGGCTGCCCTTTTGTTATACTACTGGCCTTGCAAGGAGGCAGTTCAATGACAGACATGTCGCGGTTCACGATCATTTGTCCCTGCTGCGAAGCGACGTTAACAGTCGACGCGGAAACCGGCGTCCTAATCTCGCACGAGCAGAAGGCGAAGCCGGTCGCGTCGTTCGACGAGATGGTCAAGGGGCTCGATAAACAAAAGCAGATGCGGGAACAGATCTTCGCGCAGGAACTCAGTTCCATGAAGAACCGCGATCGCATTCTCGAAGAGAAGTTTCAGGAAGCAATGAAGCGCGCGGAGAAGGACAAAGACAAGCCGTATCACAACCCGATGGACATTGATTAGATCCGCGCAGCTCTCCCTACTCATACTGGAGCACAACTTTAATGGTTCGTAAATCAACGCGTTTCCTGGCGATCGTTTGTGTGCTGGTGACCGGCCAGATCGCAACGCTGGCGCAGACGCGCATGCCGCAGATGAAATTCACCGATCGGACGCTCAAGAACGGCATGCGGGTGTTGAGCGTCGCCGACTCGTCCAGTCCGACCGTGGCGATCCAGGTCTGGTATCACGTCGGTTCCAAAGATGATCCGCAGAAGCGCAGCGGCTTCGCGCATCTCTTCGAACACATCATGTTCAAGAGCACGAAGAACATGAAGTCGGAGATGATGGACCGTCTGACTGAGGACGTGGGTGGTTTCAATAACGCATTCACGGCTGACGATGTGACGGTCTACTTCGAAGTCGTGCCGTCGAACTATCTCGAAACCTTGTTGTGGGCCGAAGCCGATCGACTCTCGGGTCTGAACGTCGACGATCCAAATTTCAAGTCGGAGCGCGACGTGGTGAAGGAAGAGTTTCGGCAGGGCGTGTTGGCGCCGCCGTACGGCCGTTTTGAATACCTCATGCAGGAGAAGTCATTCGTCGAGCATCCATACAAGCGACCCGGGATCGGGAGTATTGAAGATCTCGACGCGGCGTCGTTGAAAGACGTGCAGGAGTTTCACACCACCTACTATCGGCCGGACAATGCGACGCTCGTCGTCGTCGGCGACTTCGATCAGAAGCAGTTCGATGAGTGGGTCGACAAATACTTCGCGCCGATTGCGAAGCCTGACCGTCCGCTGCCGCGAGTGACGGTGAAAGAGCCAGAGCGCAAAGCGGAGATGCGATTCACCGATTACGGCACCAACGATCTTCCGGCTGTAGGTTTGACGTATTTGGCGCCACGCCAGGCCGACCCCGATGCGGCAGCGCTCTACGTCGCCGATGCGATTCTTTCCGCTGGTGAATCATCGCGACTTTACAACTCACTGGTTTACAACCAGCAACTCGCGGCCGAGGTGAACTCGAGTTTCGAGACGCGCGAAGACGTGAGTCTGTTTGCGTTGACGGCGGTGTTGTCGGAAGGAAAGAAACCGGAAGACGCGGAGAAGTCGTTGCTTGCCGAGATCAAGAAGTTGCAGGACGCGCCTGTGCCGGCGGCTGAGTTGGAGAAAGCCAAGAACCAGCTCATCACGGGCCAGTTGCGACAACGCGAAACCAGCAACGGCAAAGCACTAGCGTTGGGCGAAGCGGCAGTGTTGTTGGGAGATCCGGCGCGGGTGAATACGGATCTCGGTCGTTTGCAGGCGGTGACCGCAGCAGACGTGCAGCGCGTGATGAAGAAATACTTCTCAGACACGAATCGAATGGTGCTCTATTATCTTCCGGAGTCTGCGCGGCCGGCGAAAAAGGAGGGCAACTAACGTGAACACACTTAAACGTCTATCGCTGTTGCTGGTCCTGCTTTCGTCGTCGTTCGTCGTCTCTGCTCAGACTCCGCAAGCCACACCGCCGCCGCCCGCAGCACCGCGCTCCGGAACTTTTCCGAAGCCGGTCGAGGAGACACTGCCGAACGGGCTGCGGGTGATCGTGATTCAACGCAGCGAGTCGCCGCTCGTGTCGGCGCAGTTGCTAATCAAGAACGGCGGCGAGATCGATCCCGTCGAACTGGCGGGCATCGCCGACATGACCGCGAACCTGTTGACGAAAGGAACGCAGAGTCGCGACGCCACGCGCATCGCGCAGGAGATCGAAAGCCTCGGCGGTTCGCTCGACTCGGGCGCGCGTTGGGATTCCTCGTTTGCGACCGTCAGCGTGATGTCGTCGAAGATCGCGCCAGCAATGGAGATCCTCGCCGACGTCGTGCGACGTCCGACCTTCAAGAGTGAAGAAGTTGAGCGCCTGCGACAGCAATACCTCGACAACGTGACGCTCGCGCTCGGCGATCCGGGCAGCATCGCGCGGTTTGTCGCGGCGCGCGTGGTGTTTGGCGACAGTCCTTACGGTCATCCGATTAGCGGCACCAGCGAATCGCTGACGCGCATCACCGCCGCCGACATCGCGAAACTGCATTCGCGTTACTATCGTCCCGACAACGCGATTCTAGTAATCGGCGGCGACATCACGGCCAAAGACGGTCTCGAACTCAGCAAGAAGTATTTCGGCGACTGGCAGAAACCGAGTACGCCATTGCCGTCGATCAGCGCGTCGATGGGCGACGCTGCAAGTAAGACCGGACGCATCGTGGTGATCGACAAGCCCGACGCGGGTCAGGCTGCCGTTTACCTCGCGCGCACCGGCATCAATCGGAAAGACGCGGATTATTTCCGCGGGATCGTGGCGAACTCCGTGTTGAGTGGTTACTCGGGTCGTTTGAACCAGGAGATCCGCATCAAGCGCGGTCTGAGTTACGGCGCTGGTTCCTCGTTGGACGCGCGACGGGATGTTGGGCCATTCACCGCGTCTGCACAGACGAAGAATGAATCGGGCGCGGTGGTGGCGGATCTGTTGTTGGGCGAGATCGGCCGGTTGTCATCCGCGCCTCCAGCCGACGTCGAGTTGACGCCGCGAAAGGCTGTTTTGATCGGCGGCTTCTCGCGCAACCTGGAGACAGCAGGTGGCCTGGTGGGCCAGGTCGGATCGCTGGCGCTGTACGGCATGGGCCTCGACGAGATCAATCGTTACATCAACAACGTGCAGGCAATCACGACGACCGACATTCAGAAGTTTGCCGGCACGCGGCTCGACGCGAAAACGAGTAATATCATCATCGTCGGCAACGCGAAGGCGTTTCTCCCTGAACTGCAAAAGAAGTATCCGAACGTGGAAGTGATCCCGCTGTCGGAGCTGGACCTGAACACGGCGCTGCTCAGAAAGAAACAACAGGCAGGTCAATAACATGAAAGTGATTTTAAGTGTTTCTGTGATCTGTGTTTTGTTTGGTGGTGTCTCAAAGGGACAACAACCGATCGACGGCGTCGACGCGCGATCCAACTCCGCGGAGTTTGCGAAACAGCTTGGCAGCACGGACGCGCTCGTGCGTCAACGCAGTGCCGAAGCGCTGGCGCAGTTAGCAGCCACCGATCAGCGAAGGCTTGTCGAAGGTTATCAGCTTCAGGAAAAGAACAAGGAAGTCCGGCTCGCGCTCGATTGGGCGCTGTATCGCATGGGCCGATCGGA
>DASTOZ010000199.1:0-4313 GCA_035762365.1 Pyrinomonadaceae bacterium
CGAACCCGACCGAAGTCACCTCCGGCGCGCCTCGCAAACTCGCTTCCAATTGCTGCATGAATGCGGCGCGTTTCTGCGGTTGCTGGTACGCGGCATTCGGCAACCCAACCTGCATCGTCAACAGGTTCTCGGTAGTGAACCCAGGCTTCACGTCGAGCAGATGCGCGAAGCTGCGCAACAACAGTCCCGCGCCGATCAACAGGACCATCGCCATCGCCATTTCGGTGATCACGAGCAAGCTGCTCAATCGCCGTTGACTTGCTTCGACGATAGCGCCGCGTCCACCTTCCTTCAACGCCGAGTTCAGATCGACGCGCAACATCTGCCACGCAGGCGCGAGTCCAAACACAATGCCCGTAACTACGGAAGCGAGCAGCGTGAACGCCAGCACGGTCAAGTCGACGCTGATCCTGTTGTAACGCGGAATCGGAATCGGGTTCAGCGCCAGCAGCGCGTTGACGCCCCACGATCCGAACAGAACGCCAGCCGCGCCACCAAGCACCGAGAGCGTGATGCTCTCAGTCAGCAGTTGTCGCAGCAGACGTATCCGTCCTGCGCCCAACGCCGCACGCACCGCAATCTCCCGGCGACGGGCAGCACCGCGCACCAGCATCAAGTTAATGATGTTCGCGCAGGCAATCAAAAGCACCAGACCGACAGCGCCAAACAACAGCCATAACGCAGGCCGTACTTTTCCTGTCACCTGTTGGTGAAGTGGCACTGCACGCACACTCACACCACTATTCGTGTCGGGATACGCGCTCGCCAAACGCTGTGCGATACCCGTCAACTCCGCATTCGCTTCACTTGCCTCGACGCCGTCGTTCAGCCGTCCGACAACCGAAAGCAATCGCACCTGTCGCGCACTCCCGGCAAACTGGTTTTGCGCGAGCGGCGCCCAAAGCTCCGCCGCCGGTTCGAGAAACTGAAACTGCGCGGGCATGACGCCAACGATCGTCGACGTCGTGCCGCTCACAGACATCGTCTTTCCAATCACATTCGGATCCGCGCCGAACCGCCGTTCCCACAAAGCACGACTGATAATTACGACGGGTGGTCCACCAGTGCGGTCCTCGTCCGCTGTGAACCCGCGTCCCTTGTCAGGCGCGACCTTCAACAGCTCAAACAGGTTTGCCGAAACGTACATGCCCTGCATCGGCTCCGGTTCACCGTCGCCCGCAAGGATGAAGTTCCACAACGGAGAAGCCGCTCCGATCGCGCTGAACGACTTCGCCTGCGATTTCACGTCGTTGTAATCGGCAAACGAAAACGCCTGTTCCTGGTTCGCGTCTTTCGTGGTCCAAATCATCGCCAGCCGCTGCGAATCGTGATACGGCAGAGGCCGCAGCACAACTGCATTCACGACGGTGAAAATCGCGGCGTTCGCGCCGATGCCGAGTGCAAGCGTCACGATCGAGATCGCCGTGAACGTCGGATGCTTCAACAGACTGCGCAGCCCGTAGCGAATGTCTTTGAACAGTGATCCCATGAGTTTATTGCCGATTGCCAATCGACAATCGACAATTAGCAATCGGCAGTGTCCACTACTCGTAACGCAATGAAATGGTCGGCTCAACTTTCGTCGCCCGCCGGCCAGGTAAATAACAAGCCAACATCGCCACCGCGATCAGCAGCGCCGCGATCGCGCCGTACGTCGTCGCATCGGTCGGCTCAACGCCGAACAACATCGACGCCATCAATCGCGTCAACGCAAACGCGCCGACCAAGCCGATGCCGACGCCAATCAGCGCGAGTTTCATCCCATGTCCGATGATCATCGTGAACACGTCACGCGGACGCGCGCCGACCGCCATGCGAATCCCGATCTCATGCGTACGCTGCGTCACCGAGTACGACATCACACCGTAGATACCAACGATGGCCAACACCAAAGCGATACCCGCAAACAGACTCAGCAATGTCTGATTCAGACGTTCGTTCTGCACGGATTCGCCGCGGATCTCGTCCATCGTGCGGATGCCGAAGATCGGCTGATCCGGATCGATCTCTTTTATCGCAGCACGCACTGAACCCATCAATTGATTGGGATCCGAAGCGCCTTTGACGATGACCGTCATGCCGTTGGCTGGGAGCTGCTCGAACGCATAGTATCCCTGCACGTAGTCACTGTTCTGATTGAGGCTCTCCATCTTCACCCTGCCGACTACGCCGATGACCTCGAGCTTCCGCGGTTGCTCGCGACTACCAAAGACGACGCGTTTGCCGATGGGGTCTTCGTTGGGCCAATATCGTTTCGCAAACTCTTCGTCGATGACGATCTTGTTCACCCCCTTGATGGCCCGCTCGTCGTCAGTAAGCTTGCTGAGATCCTGCCCCGCCAGATGCGAACGGTTATCACTGTCTAAAAACACACGGCCTCGCAACACCGGAATGTTCATCGCTTTGAAATAGTCCGGCGTCACCAGACAGGTCTCCATCAGCGGAACCTGGTCGGGTGGAGGCTCAGGCCGTCCGTCAACCCTGAAACCCATTTGCCAGCCATTATTGCCAAGCGGCAGTCCCGAAGCGGCGGCCACTGACTCCACACCCGGCAACGAGCGAACGTTTTCAAGCAGCCGGTTGTAGAACCCCGCGCTGGCCTCTTCGCTCTTGTACTTCTTTTCCGGCAACGAAATGCTGAAGGTCGTGAGATGCTCGTGCGAGAAACCGGGATCGACTTTCTGCAAGAGGTAAAAACTGCGAATCAACAGTCCGGCAGCAATCAACAACACGAGCGTCGCCGCTACTTCACCGACGACGAGCGAACTGCGCAACCAGTGACGACTGCTCGTGCCTCGTCCACTTTCTTTCAACGTCTCGTGAACGTCAACGTCGCCCGCCTGGACCGCCGGCAACAGACCAAAGACGAGGCCCGTCAACAGCGAAATGCCCGCCGTAAACGCAAGCACCGTCCAATCGAGTCCGATTTCACGCGCTCGAGGAATCGCGTCCGGACTGATGTAAAGAATCAGATCCACGCCCCAACGCGCGAGTGCCAGTCCGATCGAACCGCCGACCAGTGAAAGCAAAACGCTTTCGGTCAGCAACTGCCGAGCAAGTCGCCAACGACTCGCGCCGACGGCAGTGCGAATCGCCATCTCTTTCTTGCGCGCCGTGGCTCGCGCCAAAAGCAGGTTTGCAATGTTCGCGCAGGCGATCAGCAGCACCGCCCCGACCGCGCCAAAGATCACCCACAACCCACGACGCACATTCCCGACAAATACTTCCATCAACGGGCGCAACCGTGGGGCAGTACCGCTGTTTGAATCGGGATACTGCTTGTCGAGATTTGCGCCGATCGTGTTCATCTCGGCCTGCGCCTGTTCGAACGTCACGCCCGGCTTGAGACGACCAATGCCGTATAGCCCCGGATGATTTCCTCGTTCCTTCCAACTCGGCTGGTCCGACAGTTGGCCCACCGGCACCCACATTTCCGCACGGCGCGGGTACGCGTACGACTCAGGCATGATGCCGATTACGTCGTAGCTCTTGCCGTTGAGTGTGATCGGTTGATTCAGGATGCTCGTCTGCCCGCCGAAGCGTCGTTGCCACAGCGGGTAACTCAACACGACGACCGCCCTACCGCCCGGCTGGTCTTCTTCGTTTGTGTACAAGCGCCCGTGCAGCGGTTTCGCGCGCAACGCGGCGAAGAGATCGGCCGAGCACTGGCTGGTGACGATCCGTTCCGCATCGCCCACGCCGGTGAGGTTGTAACTGCCGGAATTGCAGACGCCGATCTTTTCGAACGTCTGCGTTTGCGCTCGCCAGTCTAGGTAGTTGGGATACGAGATCGACATCTCGTCCATCACTTGACTCTTCTCGTTGAGGAAGACGAGACGCTCCGACTCTTCGTACGGCAGTGGCCGCAACAGCACGGCGTTAACGACGCTGAAGATGGCACTGTTGGCGCCGATACCGAGCGCGAGCGCAATCACCACGATGATCGAGATACCCGGAGTCTTCAGCAGCATTCTTGCCGCGTAGCGTACGTCTTGCCACAGACTGGTCATTTCATTAGCTCCCGTTTAGTTATTGCCGGTTGGCAATTGCCAAATTGCCGATTTCAAATCACCCGCCACGCTTCCAGCCAATTGGCAATCGCCAATCGCCAATGTTCTAACTGTTTCTCAGCGCCACAACCGGATCGACTTTCGTGGCCCGGCGCGCCGGAAGATAACAAGCAATGAGTGCGACCAACGCGAGCAGAATCGTCACGCCCGCGAATGTCAGCGAGTCGGTCGCGCTCACGCCAAACAATAATTCCGTTTCAAACATCGAACTCGTCAACACGCGCGTCAACGCAAAACCCAATA
>DASTOZ010000200.1:0-4624 GCA_035762365.1 Pyrinomonadaceae bacterium
GATTTCAAGTGGGACGATCTCGAAGCAGGTGGCGTCACGTCGATGGGCCGCGCGCTGACACTCGTCGCCGATCAATTGAAGATCCCGCCGATGACGGATCGCGCGTTGCCGCCGGTGCTCGTGTTGATTTCCGATGGCCAACCTACCGACGACTTCACTTCCGGTCTACAGGCGTTGATGAACGAACCGTGGGGACGCAAAGCGGTGCGCATCGCGATCGCGATTGGCGAAGACGCCGATCAGGAAGTGCTCAAGAAGTTCATCGGCAACCCCGAGCTCCGGCCTCTTCAGGCCAACAACCCCGAAGCATTGACGAAATACATTCGCTGGGTCTCGACCGCGGTGCTCAAGTCGGCATCTTCGCCGGCGAGCCAAAGCGTCGAGTCGTCGCCCGGTCTCAACGTTCCGCTTCCGCTGATTCCCGACATGGGAACAGCCACAGACGACGTGTGGTAAATCGTGGTCCAGGAATGTCGATCCAGTGGCAAGTTGTGGGACAGAGTGTTCGCGGCGCGGCGCACGAACGCAACGGACTGCCTAACCAGGACGCGATCTACTGGCTGCCGTCTGTTGGTTATGGGCGGTCGGTAGTGCTCGCGGCCGCTGACGGACATGGCAGTGCGCGCTACTCGCGGAGTCACATCGGCGCGAGGTTGGCCGTTGAAAAAACAGTGCAGTTGGTCGATGAGTTTCTCGCGAGCCAAACAAGCGTCGACAACCTGTCCTTGATTAAGCATGCCGTCGAAGAGTGGCTCCCGCGCGCGTTGGTGCGTGAGTGGTCGGAAGCTGTCGCTGAAGATGTGAAAAAAGGTCCGCTGTCGCCGGACGAGTCTGCTGTCGCCTATGGCGCGACGTTGCTCGTCGCAGCCGTTACAGAGCGTTTTGTTTTGTACATGCAACTAGGCGACGGTGAGATTCTTTCGGTGAGCGCGGGTGGCGAAGTCGTTTGTCCGCTCGCAAAAGACGAGCGGCTTTTTGCTAACGAGACCACTTCACTTTGCGCGCCCGAAGCGTGGCGGGATTTTCGCGTGAGTTTTCAACCGCTGACGCAAACGCCTCCCGCGCTGATCCTGCTTTCGACCGATGGTTATCCAAACTCGTTTCGCGATGAGGCGGGTTTCATGAAAGTCGGATCTGATCTCTTGAACATGATTCGGGAGAACGGACTCGCAAGCGTTAGCGATCAACTCGCTGGTTGGCTGCGCGACTCGACTCGCGCCGGCAGCGGCGACGACGTCACGTTGGGGATTCTGTGTTCGCTGGTGCCGTAAATGGATCAAATTCTCAAACCTGGTCAGAAAGTCCGCACGTCTGCGACGCGACTTGATTGTCGCATCGAGAAGTTGCTCGGCGGTGGTGGTCAGGGTGAAGTCTACGAGGCGCTACTCGACCGCATACCCGTGGCGGTCAAGTGGTACTACCCTGCGTCCGCCACCACCGGGCAACAGAAAGCACTCGAAACGTTGGTCCGAATGGGACCGCCGAGCGATCGATTCTTATGGCCCAGCGAGCTCGTTTCATCGGCGTCAACGCCCGGCTTCGGTTACGTGATGCCGCTGCGGGAACGACGCTTCAGAAGTATCGTCGACCTGATGAAGCGACGCATCGAGCCGAGCTTTCGCGCGCTCGCAACCGCTGGTCTGGAACTGTCGCACAGCTATCTCCAGCTTCACGCGAAGGGCCTCTGTTATCGCGACATCTCTTTCGGCAACGCGTTCTTCGATCCCGGCACTGGCGAGATCCTGATCTGCGACAACGACAACGTCGCCGTCGATAATCAGTCGAAGAGCGCTGTCTACGGCACGCCGCGTTTCATGGCGCCGGAGATCGTGCGCGGCGAAGCGGCGCCAAGCACGCAGACGGACCTGTTCTCGCTCGCGGTGCTGTTGTTCTACATGTTCGTCATGCATCATCCGCTCGAAGGAAAACGGGAGTTGGCGATCAAGTGTCTCGACCTGCCCGCGATGAAGAAGCTCTACGGCACGGAGCCGCTCTTCATCTTCGACCCCGATGACGACTCAAACGCGCCGGACGCGCAGTATCATCGCAACGCATTGGCGTTCTGGTCTGTTTACCCGCGGTTCATGCGCGACGTGTTCACAAAGGCGTTCACGGACGGCATCAAAGATCCGCAGCACGGGCGCGTGCGGGAGAGCAACTGGCGCGCAGTGATGGTCCGTTTGCGCGACTCGATCGTCTATTGCACTTATTGCAACGCCGAGAACTTCCACGACGCGTCAGACATATTGGCTGATGACGACCATCGCTGTTGGTCGTGCCGGCGGCAACTGCTTCTACCGCCGCGCGTGCGCATCGGTCGCAACTTCGTGATGCTCAATCACGACACCATGCTTTTCGCTCATCACATCGACGAGGAAAAGAAGTACGACTTCAGTCAACCCGTTGCCGCAGTGACGAAGCATCCGTCGGATCCGTCGATCTGGGGTTTGAAGAACTTGTCCATTCAAACGTGGTCCGCGACGAACCAACGAGGCGAGGTGAAGGACGTCTCTCCCGGCCGCAGCGTGACGCTGGCCCTGGGCATGAGAATCAACTTCGGGCACGCAGAGGGTGAGATCTGGTCTTGAAGCGTTTCGACGAGAGCGTGCCCGCCCAACTCGGTGAGATCCTGATCAGGCACGGCCGCTCACCGCTCACCGACGCCAGGCTCTGCGAGAACCTGCTGAAAGATTATTGTCCCGAGCACAAGGAAGCGATCGCGCTGCTCTCGCTGGCCGTGCGAGAACGCATCGCGAGCGATCTGCTTGTGTCACAGGATGGGTTGGACCGTGGACTGTTGCGCGCGCTGCTGGTGAAACGTTTGCGCAAAGCCGGATCACTAAACGAGGGCGATGCGCGTTGGGCCGTCGAATCGTGGGGCACGGCGATTCGCGCACTCGCGAGGGCCGAGTCCAAACAATCGACCGATCCGAACGATGCAACACCGGTCGCTAAACTCGATCCTCCAAATCCGTGGTCCACGTTTGGTCTTATCGCACAAACGGCGAAAGCGGTGCGTTCCCTCGCCATTTCCGGTGACACGATCGTTGCCGGATCAGACGATGGAACAATTCACCTGTTAAGACCACAATCTTCCACGGTTCTCAAGAAATCTGCGGCGCCAGTATCAGCACTCGCTGTCTCTCCCAACGGCGTGCTGATCGCTTCAGCCAGCGGAACGCATATCGAAATCATCGATCTTCAGTCCGGCGAAGCGACGTTGTTGGGCCAGACAGGCAAACAGCCGTCGCTCGTGTTCTCACCCGGCGGCAAGAGTCTCGCCGCGGCAAGCTGTGACGCGCCTTGCGAGATAAACGTTTGGAATTTGCAAACGGGCGGAATGCGCGTGTTGAAAGGCGCGTGGAAAGGTCCCGCGTCGATATCGTTCTCACCGGATGGAAACACGATCGCCGCGGCTGACAGCGATCTTTCAAATCCATCGATCAGGTTGTGGGATGTCGAGACCGGGACGGCGCGTGTTCTCGGCCGCTCGACCAGGCAGATCACGTCAGTCGCTTTCCTGAGCGACGGCAAACGGATCACGAGCGGAAGTTGGGATGAAACTGTGCGGCTCTGGACTATTCAGACAGGCGAGGCGCGCACGCTCGGCGAGAATTGTTCGTGCATAACCCATCTCGCGGTAGACAGAGACGGCGATCACATCGCGGCTTCGTCATTGGACGGCAAGATTCGCGTTTGGGATCTCAAATCAACAAGATCGCGAATCGCCGGCGAATGCGACGGTGTCAATGCCATCGCCTTTACTACCGCCGTCGTGACCGCCGTCGTGAGCGCCGTCGTAACCGCCATCGTAACCGGAAGCGACGACGGCGCCGTGCGACTTTGGGAAGTGCCTCGTTAGCTAACCGCGCGATCCGTGATCTCCAAACCCCGGTCGATGATCGCAAACGCCTCGCGCAACTCCGCTTCGGTGATACACAGCGGCGGATTGGTAAAGAACGTATTCCAACGGACCAACGTGTACAGACCTTCCTGACGGAAGAACTTGCCCAGCGCCTGCATCTCGGGCGACGCGCTGTTGAAGGGCGCCATCGGCTCGCGCGTCTCGCGATTGCGCACCAACTCGAAGATACCAAACAACCCGATGTTGCGCGTTGCGCCCACCGACGGATGCTTGCTTTCCATCTCTTCCATTAACGCGCGCATTACGGTTCCCATGCGTCGCGTGTTCTCGATCAGGTTGTCTTCTTCGTAGACGGAGATCGTCGCAATTCCAGCCGCACACGCAAGCGGATGACTGTTGTACGTCAGTCCGCCGTTGAAGAAGTTGTTCTGAAAGTGATCGGCAATCTGACGACGCATGCCGACCGCGCCGAGTTGCACGTAAGCACTCGTCAAACCTTTCGCCATCGAGATCAGATCCGGTACGACTTTCCAGTGGTCCACCGAAAACCACTCGCCGGTGCGGCCAAACCCAGCCATCACTTCGTCGGCGATTAGCAGTATGCCGTTCTTGTCGCAAATCTTCCGCAGGCCTTGCATGTAACCGTCGGGCGGAATCAGCACGCCGTTCGTTCCCACGACCGGCTCGACGATCAGCGCCGCAATCGTCTTCGCACCTTCCAACTCGAGCACCTCTTCAGTGCGCGCGAGCACGTCTTCG
>DASTOZ010000201.1:0-3842 GCA_035762365.1 Pyrinomonadaceae bacterium
GCCGCCCTCCTCGATGGAGAGGTGAAGCTGCACCGCGCCCAATTGATACCACGCGCCGCCGCGTCCACGCGAGGATTTCGGTTTGGAAACTTCCGTCATTCCCATCACGACGCCGTAGAAGTGCTTCGTCGCGTCTTCCAACGAACGCGGCACGGTAACGTTGACGTGATGAAGCGTGGCTTGCATGTCTATTTCGTCTGCGACTGCAGCTTCGCGTTGAACTCAGCGGATTTGTTTCGCGGGATGGTCAACGAGTTCCATTGTGTCGATCTGAAGTGCTTCGCGAGAAAAACGATCTGACCGATGTGATACGCGTAGTGCATCATCTGGCGGTTGATCGCCATGACGATCGTGTGCTTCTCGCCGCGAATGGTGACGGTCTTTTCGAAGTCTTTGAGCGTTAGCGGCTCGATGGCGGCAAAGACGCAGGCCCAACCGCGTTCCCAGTAATCGAGCACGTCGTCCTTGGTTGTGTTTGCTTCGATCACAAACTCCATGTCGCGGTTGCGATCGGGTTTTTCGCCGTCGCTGGTCAGGAAGTCGGTCCAGCGCGAGAACATGTTGCCGGCCATGTGCTTCATGATCACCGCGACGCTGTTTGCTTCCTCGTCGAGGGTAACGAAAAACTCTTCGTCTTTCATTTGTGCGATGGCTTTGTCCGCCAGTTTCTTGGCGCCCCGGAACGACGAGATTGCGTCTTCGAAATAATTCTGAACGATTGCTTCACTGGACATTACGCACCTCCCTCATCACGACGTGAGCAACTTCTCCGCGATCGAGTGTTTCCTGTACGCCGGTCTTCAGGTTCTTCAGCACTACGAGTCCTTTGCCGCGTTCGTCTTCACCGATGAAGGCGACGAAGGGAATGCCGCGTTTGGCTGCATAAGAAATCTGGTTCCCCAACTTGGCGTCGCCGTCGGGATAAACATCTACTCTTACACTCTGTCCCCTTAGTTCCGCTGCCAGGTCCAGGGCATCTTTGGCGCCGTCGCGCCAAACTGCGACCATCACTTCTGCCGGCGAACGCAATAAGTTTACAGGAAACATGTCGCGCTCACTCATTACGACGATGATTCGTTCGAGCCCCAACGAAACTCCGCACGCCGGAATTTCCTGACCACCAAACATGCCGATGAGATTGTCGTAACGCCCACCGCCAGCCAAACTGCCCGCAAGATCCTTAACCTGAATCTCCATGATCGCACCGGTGTAGTACGAAAGCCCGCGCGCTAACGACGGATCGATCGTAAGCGCGGATGTTCGGGCATAGCTGATGATCTCATGCAACTCCTTCAGCCCCTCTGAACCGCTGGCGTTCGCACCAATAAACCGCTCCAGCCGTTGCAGGACCTCATCGTTGTCACCACTCGATTGAAACAGTGCGAGCAACTTCGTTCCAGCATCCGCGGCAAGCACATCGCGCTCTGCAAACTCGCGCAGCACGCCCTCAGTTCCGATCTTGTCGAGCTTGTCCAACGCGATCAGCGCCGTGCCGTGTTTCTCTGGCGCAATACCGGCGGCATCGAGTATCCCGGTCAACACCTTGCGATGATTCAATCGCACGACGAAATCCGTAAACCCTAACTTCCGCAACGCTTCGCTCGAGGCCGAAATGATCTCGGCTTCGACGATCATCGATCGCGACCCAAGCACGTCAACATCACACTGGTAAAACTCGCGATACCTTCCACGCGCGGGTCTGTCTGCGCGCCACACCGGCTGAATCTGATAACGCTTGAAAAACTTCGGCAGCTTGTCGCGATACTCCGCAACGACGCGCGCCAGCGGCACCGTCAAGTCGTAACGCAGCGCGAGATCCGCTTCACCACTCCCTTCGTGAACGCCTCGCTTCAGTATCTTGAAGATGAGTTGGTTCCCTTCCTCGCCATACTTGCCCATCAGCGTTTCGATATTCTCCGCCGCGGGCGTCTCCAGCGGCTCAAACCCGTAACGCTCGTAGACCTCCTTGATCACACCGATGACGTATTCGCGTTTGCGAACGTCTTCAGGCAGAAAATCGCGCATGCCGCGCGCAGGTTTGGTCTTGGCGGAAGGCATTACTTGAAAACGGAAAACCCTGCGTAGATCACAAAATTGTTCAGGCCGCGGTTCGCTCCGTGTCGATCGCCGTTCGAGATGTGATGAAACCGCACACCGATACTGACCGCGCGTTTGTCGGACGTAAATATGCGCACGCCGCCGCCAGCTTCGCCGACAAACTGAAACTGCCCGGAGTCTTCAATCGGCATCGACTTGTTGAAATAAAGAAAGCCCCCGTTGATGTGCGCGAACGGATGCACCTTCGAACCGTTTGCGAAATCAAGCTGAAGACCGATTGGCGTGATGCCCGCGCCGTAAGCCGTCTCTCGTTCAAACGTCTCGACGCCGCCGACGAAAGTCCGCGATACGATTGTTCCCGTCGCAACGGCAACCGGCACTGCATCGACGGTCCATTGAAACGCAAGCGTTTTGTTCGCCGCTAACGTGCGACCGTAACGAAATGCTGCCAGGAAAAACTTTCGGTCCTCCGCTTCGTCTTCACGAAGTCCTTCAAAGATCGTTGTGGCCTTCGGCGAGAAGCCACCCCAAAAACCAAACTCATTGTCACCACGTTCCAAAGTCTGTGCCGGCGCAAAACTGCAAGCGCAAATTAAAACACCGATTACACAGATAATTTTCATTCGACGTTTCCCTCGTTTCGATATTCGCGTGTGTAACCAACGTAGTTCTGCCAAAAGAGAGCCAACGACGCCACTTCCTCTTCTGTTAGTGGACGTTTGACCTTGGCGGGAAAACCCATCACCAGCGAACGCGGCGGAATGATCGTGCCCGGACTCACGAGCGATCCTGCCGCTACCAGCGAGAACTCGCCGATGCGTACGTCGTCAAGCACCACCGCGCCGATGCCGACCAGCGATCCGCGTTCGACGTAACAACCGTGCAACGTCACGCTGTGGCCGACCGTCACCTCTTCTTCGACGATCGTCGGGTGCGAGCCATGACGAACGTGGATCACTGAGTTGTCCTGGATGTTCGCGCGATCGCCGATGCGAATGAAGTGAATATCGCCGCGGACGGTGCAATTGCACCAGATCGACGCCTGTTCTCCGAGGTGCACGTCGCCAATAACTTGAGCACTCGGGTCCACGTAAGCTGTTGGGTGAATCTGTGGATGAACCCCGCGAAACGGTCTAATCATGATTTGGCCGATAGTAACATAGGTAATATCGCCGCTCTCAACACGCAGATCCGTGGTAAATTGCCGTGCATGGCCCGACGCTTTGTCCTCCTTGTCCTGCTTGTCAGCGTCTCGACGTCGTGCAGCAACTCGCTTTTCAAGGTCAAGCCCGTCACCGAGTTGCCGCCGTTGCCCGCCGCGTCGCGCAGCGCCGACGCGGGTGGCGTGACTGTGCGTGTCGCGCCGTTGCTTTCAGACGAAGAGAGTCAGGAATTGTTTGAAGCAAACCTGCCGGTCAGCGGCGTGTTGCCGGTGCGTATGGAGCTCGCGTTTCAGAGCGGCGTCCCGGTGGAAACAAAGCGGGCGCGTTTTCGCCTGCGAGACAGCGAAAATCGCGAATGGAAATACCTCAAACCAAAAGACGCGATCTCGCGCATCATGAAAGCGAACGGCGTCTCGCTGTACAACCCGAACGCGCGGAAACAATTTGAACAGGAGTTTGGCGCATACGCGCTCGATCTCAAGACGCCGCTGTTGTCTGACGATCCGCAACGCCGCGGTTTCATCTTCTTCCAAACACCTGACAAAGGCCCAGTAAAAAGCGACCTGCGGTTAACACTCACGGTCGAGCGTCTTCCGCAGGTCGCCACTGTTCAGCTTAACT
>DASTOZ010000202.1:0-2207 GCA_035762365.1 Pyrinomonadaceae bacterium
GCTTCGAGCCGGTCGTGCTTCGTGAAAAACCTGACTGGGTGCTGGTCGTCGGTGATGTGAACTCGACGATCGCGTGCGCGCTCGTGTGTGTGAAGCTCGGAATCAAAGTGGCGCACGTCGAAGCCGGTCTGCGTAGTCGCGACCGCACGATGCCGGAAGAGATCAATCGTCTGTTGACGGACCAGATCGCGGATCTCCTGTTTACGCCCTCACGCGATGCGGACGAGAACCTGCGTGCGGAAGGAATTCCCGAGGAGCGAATCCGGTTTGTCGGCAACGTGATGATCGATTCGTTGCAGCAGAACCTCGAGCGCGCGCGACAATCGACCGTCCGTGCCGAACTCGGGCTGCGCGATCGAGATTACGGTGTGATGACGCTGCATCGGCCGTCGAACGTCGACGTTCCCGAGACGTTTGCGCGCATTCTCTCGGCGTTGGAAAGCATTACTCAGAAGTTACCGGTTGTGTTTCCGGTGCACCCGCGAACGCGCAAGACGATCGCGTCGCTGGGCTTGAGCGAACGAGTCAGTGCGATGAAGAACCTGCGCGTCGTCGATCCGCTTGGCTACCTCGACTTTCTCGCGCTTTACAGCCAGGCGCGGCTGGTTTTGACTGATTCCGGCGGCATCCAGGAGGAAACGACGGCGCTCGGAATTCCCTGCCTCACGTTGCGCGAAAACACCGAGCGTCCGATCACCGTCGAACTCGGGACGAATGTCGTCGTCGGCACCGACACGGCTCGCATCGTGAACGCTGCATCGGCTGCGCTGAACGGCGCGGTCCGGAGTGTCGGGCAGCAGCCGCCGCTGTGGGATGGTCACACCTCGGAACGCATTCTCGACGTACTCGAAGAACTCTCGCCTCAAGCAACGTCATAGATGGGCACGCTGCGAAAAATCAAACGCGCGCTGCGTGGTGAAGTAAAACTTAGCACCGCGGCTTTGGAAGCGCTCCGCCGCACTCGCGCTTCGTTCGAGAGTCGACGAGAACGCGCGAAACTCGATAAACAAGATTCTTTGAACCTTTGTTCACCGGATCGGGTCGCGAAGTTCTTCCCGTTGGAGTCAGCCGAAGCTCCCGAACCAATTACCTTCGACGAGCCGATCGAATGGAACCGCGATCCCCGTTCGGGTTATCTCTGGCCTCTCGACTACCACCGCGATATCAAGTTGATGCGTTCGGACGGTTCGGACGTTCGCAACGTTTGGGAATTGAACCGCCTCGGTCACTTCATCTCGCTTGGACGCGCTTACCGGCTCTCACGAGACGAAAAACTAACAGAAGAATTTCTTCAGCAACTCCGCAGTTGGAGCGAACAGAACCCATATGGCCGTGGCCCAAACTGGATGTGCGCGATGGAAGTCGCACTTCGCGCCGTCAACCTGATCGCCGCGCGCGAACTGTTTCGTGAGTCGCCGCAACTGGACACTCAGTTCTTACTCAGACTCTTTCAACAGCACGGCAACTACATTCGCCGCAATCTCGAGTTCTCTTACATTGCCACGAGCAATCACTACCTTTCCGACGTGGCAGGACTGTTTTGGCTCGGCGTGATGGCGCCGGAGCTTCGCGACGCGCAGAACTGGCGTGACTTTGGCCTCCGAGAATTGCTGCGCGAAATGGACAAGCAAGTTCTTCCCGACGGAGCGGATTTTGAATCGTCAACCGGTTACCATCGCTTTGTCACCGAGCTGTTTCTCTATTCGTTCCTCCTGGCCCGCGAGAACAGCATCGCGATCGAACAGAATTACTGGGACAAACTTCGCGCGATGCTCTTGTATATCCGTGCCTACGTTCGACCGGACGGCTTCGCGCCGTTGATCGGCGACACGGACGGAGGACAGTTTCTTCCCATTCGCCGGCGCCGCGCGGACGACCATGCTTATCTGCTGGCGATCGGGGCCAGGGTGTTCGAGGATGCCTCTTTGTGCGAAACCGAAGCCGGATCAAAAGCGTTTCCGCATGCCGGCACGTACATCATGCGACACGACGATCTGTACCTGTGCTTCAACGCGTGTGGCGCGGGCATTAACGGACGCGGTTCGCACGGACACAACGACAAATTGAGTATCGAAGTCTCCGCAGACGGCGTCGCGTTCATCGTCGATCCGGGCACTTACGTCTACACGGGCGACCTGCAAAGACGACACGACTTCCGTTCGACTGCGTATCACTCAACGGTGAAGATCGACGACGTCGAGCAGACC
>DASTOZ010000203.1:0-3747 GCA_035762365.1 Pyrinomonadaceae bacterium
GCTTTGGTCGCCAACAATCTGCTCTGGCGCACGACGCACGAGGCGATGTGGATGCCGGGCACGCGTGAGTACGTCGTCAATAACGTATTCGGCGCCAGTGCCTATTTCGTTGGTTCGAGTTCGACTAACACGACGAGAAGGAATGCTTATTCACCCGGCAACAGCAACCTGGGTACTGAGATAATCAATCTCACGTCGGGACAGGAGGCGGCACAGCTCGGTCTCTCAGCAACCGCGATCGATAGTGCGATCGCGACACTCGACACCGCATTCAACGGCACGGTCGACGCCATCTTTGCAGACACGAGAATTGAACCGGCGTTTGCGACATTGAGGATGGTAGTTCCGAGCAGCAGCCCGCTTTATCGCACCGGCTTACCGTGGTTCAGCTCATCGGTCAATCTTGGACCAGACTCACCTGCACCAACTACTGTCGGTGCGTTCTGGCAAGCGTTTCGCGCGCTCGGATTGAAAGAGTACGACAGTAACGGAAATGTGATGCCTTAATTGAAGTAGTCAACACGAAAGGGCCACGCCGGAGAGTTCACTTGCCGGCGTGGCCTTTCGCCGTACAATCAATGAATCAAAGTATTTGGTGCACTTTTCTTCCGCAGGCAAATTTTGCGTTGTACGGAAAAGAAAGACTGATATGATCGCGCACGCGAACCACTCAATTCCATTCCCCCGAGAGTGGT
Source organism: Pyrinomonadaceae bacterium (assembly GCA_035762365.1). Classification (GTDB taxonomy): domain Bacteria; phylum Acidobacteriota; class Blastocatellia; order Pyrinomonadales; family Pyrinomonadaceae; genus PSRF01. The sequence goes on from DASTOZ010000203.1 coordinate 696, forward strand.
TGAACTCCATGATGCAAATCGTTTTCGAACATGAGTACCTACCGTTTTATCCTGGCTCTTTTCGTCGGTACTCTCGTCACGATCATCATCGGCGCCGCGATGACAGTCGCAGTCAAGGAACTTCCTTTCGGGTTCAACGCCACGTCGGCTGACACGTCCTTAGCGTCAACAAACATCGGTGTCCAAACTGGCAGTCAGGCTTATGCCACACCATCTCCTTCACTCGCGCCAACACCCGCGCGAGTAGTGGTTTATGTTGCCGCTGATGGCGTGCCTGGCAACAGCGGGACTTCAGCGACATCTCCGATCGATCTGGCTACCGCGGTCTCAACCAGTGGTCCTGTTCGTGCTGGTTACACCGTGCAACTGAGTGCCGGCATTTACCGCTATGCGTCCGTGAACTTCGCACCGGCCGGCATTGATCCGAACAACCTGACCATCTTCAAAGCCGCACCCGGCGCGCGCGTGATCATCACCACGCCCTCAAACACTCCGCCAAACATTTATCTCAAGGATTACATGCGTCTTGACGGGCTGTGGATCGGCGGCGCGCGTCAGACCTCAGACGCCACCGGCATTTACTTCGGCGGCAGTCCCATCTCGCGCTGGAAGCAGATGGTTAATTGCACCATCTTTGGCTACATGGGCGCGGTCAAAGCCAGTGAAACTGAATACGCGTTGTTCCAGGGCAATCGTTTCGTCCATACCGGAGGAAACACCTACTTCCACTCCATCTATATCTCGAGCAACGATCCTTTCCCTGGTCCCGCCGGCACCGTCACCCAACACAACATCGTCGACAACAACTTGTTCGTGGCTGGCGGCGACGGCTATGCCGTGCACTTCTGGCACAACAATCACACCAACATCATCACTCGCAACTTTGTGGCGAAGCATGGCTACGGCATCGTCCATGACGGCTCCGATGCTTTGGTCGCCAACAATCTTCTCTGGCGCACGACGCATGAGGCGATGTGGATGCCGGGCACGCGTGAGTACGTCGTCAATAACGTATTCGGCGCGGGCGCCTATTTCGTCGGTTCCCGTCCAACGAACATTACGGGGAATAACGCGTTTGCTCCAGGTGATGGCGTCCTCGGAGTTGGCGTCGTCAGCCTCACGTCGGGACAGGAAGCGGCACAGCTCGGTCTCTCAGCAACCGCGATCGATAGTGCGATCGCGACACTCGATACCGCATTCGACGGCAGCGTCGACGACATCTTTGCAGACACGAGAATTGAACCGGCATTTGCGACATTGAAGATGGTAGTTCCTAGCGGCAGCCCGCTTTATCGCACGGGCACACCCTGGTTTGGTTCATCAGTTAATCTTGGTCCCGACTCACCCGCACCAATGACGGTTGAAGCGTTCTGGCAGGCGTTTCGCGCTCTTGGACTAAGCGAGTACGACAGTAACGGAAACGTCATGACTCCCTGACTCATGAAGGTTTAATCAGCACCGCCAAAAGGTGAGTGCGCAGAAACGGAATCGCCTCCAAAAGCGTAGCGAGCGTCCACGAACGTGGCACGATCAAGCGAGCAAGCGGCGGAGCCAAAGTGACTGATCGTATGTTTCCTGCGAGTGGAGGAAACAGTTTTCTGATTTCACGTCTACCGATTCCACGGACGTGCGGGTTCTGAGGATTGTCGAAGGCGAAGTCGTACCAGAGAAGAGCTCCGCCCGGCGCCAGCACCCGGACAATCTCATTCGCGATCACCGCGCGAACATCACGATCCAGAACTGACGTGAAGACCGTCGAAGAAATTACAAACCTGAATGTGGCGTCAGCCCAAGGTAAGTCCGCAGCATCCCCAACCCGAAGATCAGCCGCGGACCAGATCTGTTTCGCACGCCTGATTCGCACCGGATCGATGTCGATCCCATGTAAATCGGAGTCGCGCACTCCCCAGGATATGAGCTCCGCAAGCCACCCGCCGCTGCCGCATCCCACTTCGAGACATCTATCACCCGTGCGCGGAAACACACGCGCCTCGTTCAGCATCGCCGCGGCCACCGTGTTTCGACCACTTTTAAAAAAGATCTCAGCGGGTTGCCATGGTGAATACAAATCCGACTTGATCTCTTTAGCTCGTCGTTGATACTCAACCCGAATGCGCTGGCGTTCAGCCAGCACCGCGTTTCGCGCCGCCGATCTATTCATCTGGTTTTGTGAAGGTGGATTCCTGCGATTGGAAGAGACACGCCTGTAATCGTTCGGCAAGTATTCGCACGCGCGGTTCCATCACTATCGAACCGTGATAGCCGGGAATCTCGTGCACCTCGACGCCGCCGGCTGCCAATTTCTCCCACCCCAGGTCGCGATCCGTGTTGTATCCGGCGGGCTGCTTGCTGGCACGAAACAAAGTTACCCGACCGGGATAGACGCCGGGCACATACTCCCGTAACGCCTTTATAGCCGTGTCTATTCTCTTTTGGTTCTCGGCCGACTCCGAGTTGCCGTTAGACCGGGCCCACGTGTGCGCAACCTTCTTCAGTCTGCTTTCGACAGCTTTCCGGATGGTCCACTTCATCCGGTCGCCAACCATCACTGCCTTCTCTCGCGTGTATTTCACTTTGCCTCTCGACTCGAGCAGCAGCAGATTGCCCAGATGCAGATGTACTCGTTGCACGAACCGAAATAACTGATAGCGCAATGTTCCCGCGTTGAAAGACAGTCGGTGAAATCCGGGTGCGTAAGTATCGAACAGCGCGACTAATCCGACCTTCTGACCTTGCGCGTGTAGCTGCCGGGCCATCTCAAACGCTATCAACCCGCCGGATGAAGAGCCCGCAAGGTAATAAGGACCTTCCGGCTGTAACGCCTGCATCTCTTTGACGTAGTGACGGGCCATCTCCTCAATGCTGGTGTGGCAAGGATGCGAACCATCAACACCCTGTGGCTGGAAACCGTAAACCGGCTGGTCCAATCCCAGGCGCTGCGCTAAGTCACGATAAAAGAGGACATGCCCGAGCGCCAGATGCAGACAAAATAGCGGCGGCTTGGAACCACCGGGCTGAATAGGAACCAGGCAGGACCACGGTGGGGACCATT
>DASTOZ010000204.1:0-4127 GCA_035762365.1 Pyrinomonadaceae bacterium
TGTTACCTCGCTAAAAATCTATGAGAACACTACTCTCGCGGAAGTTCGCACTGTCGTCGACGCCGCTCACGGCAGAGGACTCAAAGTTACCGGACACGTGTGCGCCGTCGGTTTCCGTGAAGCTGCGCAGGCCGGCATCGACAACCTCGAACATGGACTGGCCGTCGACACGGAGTTCTTTTCCGAGAAGAAAGCTGACGTGTGTCCTCCGAGAAGTGATTGGCTTCCGGAATTGACTTCGGTTGATGTGAAGAGCGCACCAGTCCAGAGCATGATTCGAGAACTGGTCCAGCGTCGAGTTGCCGTCACCTCGACGCTCGCGATTTTTGAAGCGTTCATCGACGAGAAGTTCGAGCTCGATCCGAGGCTGAAGGATGTTCTGACTGACGACGCGTACGCTGATTGCGTTTCGCGTTTGGCTGAAGGCAAAGCCGACCCGCGTTGGTCCAAGGTCTGGGAAGTCGCGTTGAAGCAGGAGATGCAGTTCGAACGCGAGTTTGTGAAAGCCGGTGGCTTGTTGATGACTGGCGTTGATCCCACAGGATGGGGCGGAGTCGTCGCCGGCTTTGGCGATCAACGTGGGTTGGAGCTCCTGGTGAAAGCAGGCTTCACTCCTGAGGAAGCGATTCGCATCGCCACGCTGAACGGTGCGACCTTTCTCGGCGAAGCCGAGCGCATCGGCACGCTGGCAGCAGGCAAACAGGCCGATATCGTCATCCTCCGCGGCAACCCCGCCACCGACATCGCGGCGATCCGCAACGTACAACTCGTCTTCAAAGACGGCCTCGGCTACGACCCGAAGAAGTTGATCGAGTCGATACGCGGACTCGTGGGTAAGAAGTAGTTACCGCATACTTCCCGACTCCGTGGCGCGTGCTGACGGTTGCAGGTACTTGTCGGTCCAGTCGAGGATGGTGTTGAACCAGAGTTGGAGGTTCTGGGGTTTCAAAACCCAGTGACCCTCGTCCGGGAAGATCAGCATCTTCGAGTCGATGCCTTTGCGCTGGACCGCCGTGAAGAGTTGCATGCCTTCGCCGATCGGAACGCGGTAGTCGAGTTCGCCGTGAATCAGCAGGATCGGGGTGTTGAAGTTTTGCACGAACTTGTGCGGCGACCAGCGGCTGTACTGCGCGGGGTTGGTCCAAGGCGTTCCTTTGAACTCCCACTCCGGAAACCACAGCTCCTCAGTCCCGCCGTACATGCTCTCGAGGTTGTACACACCGTCATGCGAGACAAGCACCTTGAAGCGGAAACGCGGATCGTTGTTGTGGCCCAGTATCCAATTGATCATGTAACCGCCATAGCTTGCCCCGGCAGCCCCAACGCGATTGCGATCGAGATACGTATTGCGCCGCAACACGTCCGCCACGCCGCTCATGATGTCGACATAAGCTTTACCACCCCAGTCGCCACTGATCTCGTTCACAAACTGTTGCCCGTAGCCCACCGAGCCACGCGGGTTCGGAGCAAACACGACGTACCCGGCGTTCGCAAACACCTGCGGGTTCCAGCGATAACTCCAGTTGTCGTACCACGCGCTCTGCGGTCCACCATGGATCAAGACCAGCAGCGGATACTTGCGCGAGGGATCAAATCCCGCCGGCTTGAGGATGAACCCGTGAATCTTCTTTCCCATCGCTCCAGTCCATTCGACGTCTTCCGCCGCGTTCAATTTCTCCGGAGCGAGCAACTCGCGATTCACAGACGTCAACGCCGTCACGCCACTACCATCGGCATTCACGGTGTAAACCTCAGGCGCAGCCATCATCGAGCTGCCAAGGAACACAAGCTTCCGTCCATCGGGCGTGATGTCAAGACCCGACGCAAACACGTTTGGAACGATCTTCTGCGGCACGCCGCCACCAGCCGCGATGCGGAAGATCGGGTGTTTGCCGTACTCACCCGCCGTGAAATAGATCTCTTTACCATCCGGCGAAAGCACTACATCGTCGACCTGCTGATCGAACCGTTGGGTCCACTCAACACTCGCACCGGTCGCCCGGTTGTAGGCCATCAACCGCCAGCGATCGGCTTCGAAACCGGCCGTTGCCTGCGATCGATAAATGATGTACTTGCCGTCGCGCGTATAAATCGGGCTCGCATCGTAACCACGATTGCGAACGGTGATGTTCTTCGCCGCGCCGCCTGACAGCGGCATCACGTAGATATCGCTGTTGGTGGAGATCGCTTCAACCTTGTCGGGATTGCGCAGAAACGCGATCTCGGTCGAGTCAGGTGAAAACGCATAATCGACTCCTGAAGCCGCAGCGTACGGAGGCGAATCGAAGTCGCCCTCCGTGATCTGACGCGCCGTGCCGCCTTTGCTCGACACTACAAACACGTGCGTCCGTTTCACGTCGCGCCATTCGTCCCAATGCTTGTACAGCAATCGCGACACGATGTGCGCTTTGACCTTGCTGCTCTCCGCCTGCTCGTCACGTTTCTTGTTGCACTCGTCGTCTTTGCAATCCGGATAAACATCTGACGTAAACGCGATCCACTTGCCGTCAGGCGACCACACTGGGGCCGCGGCGCCAGTCGAGATTTTTGTGATCTGTTCCTTGTCGCCGCCGTCGTCGCCATCCATGATCCACAGCTGACTGCCGGTGATGAACGCCAGCTTCTTTCCGTCAGGCGACCAGCGCGGCGCGGACGATGATGACTTTCCATCGGTCAGCCGTTTCAACTCGCCCCCGTCGATCGACGTGACGTAGATCTGATTCACAACTCGATTGTCGGCGAAGTTGACGTCGCCAATCGTGAACGCGACGTGCCTGCCGTCAGGCGAAAGCTGCGGATCGTTCACGCGGCGCACCTTCAACAGATCGTCGACGGTGTAGCTCCGGTTCTGCGACAATGCGACCGAACATAGACCAACCAAAAGAACAGTAACGACGGCAACAAGACGCTTCATAAAACATTCCTCAGCAGTTTGGATTCTGAATTAGTTAGGGAAAGCCTGAGTTATTATTACACAGGATAGATGATACGTCGCCTCATAGTCGCCCTGGTAAAAGTTGCGCTGAGGATTTACTTCGAGCGCATCGAAGTCACCGGTCTGGAACACGTCCCGCTCGATACGCCGGTCATTTTCGTCATGAACCATCCCAACGCGCTGGTCGATCCGGTGTTCCTGCTCTGTCTCGCGCCGCGACGCGTCTCGTTTCTCGCAAAGGCGCCGCTGTTTCGCATGCCCGTCATCGGCTATCTGGTGAAGGCGATGGAGTCGTTGCCCGTCTACCGCCAGCAGGACGAGGGCTCTGACATGCGAAAAAACCAGGAAACGTTCATCGCCGCGCGCAAGCTCCTCGCGCGTGGGGGAACGATCGGGATCTGTCCCGAAGGAGTGTCGCACGATGCACCAGGACTGAAGCCGATCAAGACGGGCGCCGCACGCATCTCGCTCGCCGCCGTCTCAACCGGCGAAGTCTCCGATCTGAAGATCGTCCCGGCCGGACTCTACTACACGTCAAAGACCAGCTTTCGTAGTTCCGCGTTGCTCTACTTCGGAAACCCGATCAGCGTCGAACCTGTGAAGCTGGATGCCGACGGCAACCCGCCGCGCGATGCTGTGCGACGATTGTCGGACCAGATCGAAAAAGCACTGCGCAACGTGATCCTCGACGCGCAACACGAAGAAGAGTTGATGACGACTGCGCGCGCCGAACGGATCTTCTCGTCTGCCGGTGACGACACCCCCGCCGACGCGGCCAGTCTCACGGATGAGCTCCGACTACAGCAACGATTCATCAAAGCGTATTCCGTGTTGCAGAAGCTCCAACCCGAACGCCTGCGCAAACTCGAGATCAGAATGATGCGCTTCGAGGAAGAACTGGAGCAGGCCGGCGTCGACGCCGAACAACTCTCGCCACCTTCGTCGACGGCAAGCGTCTTCCTGACGATCCTGAAACGGTCGTTGCTGTTCGTGTTGATGCTTGGACCGGCGCTGCTGGGCACGGTCGCACACTATCCCGCGTATCGACTTGGCGGCTATCTCGCGACCAGGTTCTCGACAGACTCCGAAGACATCATCTCCACGGTGAAGATCATTTCGGCGATGCTGTTGTTTCCGCTAACCTGGTTGATCCTGGCGACCGTGACTTACTTTACGCTCGGATTGATAGTAG
>DASTOZ010000205.1:0-4844 GCA_035762365.1 Pyrinomonadaceae bacterium
TAACCAGGCTCGCCATCCAAGCTGAGGAAAATAGATGCCCCGAAAAAACAGTCGCGCAATGAGGTGATTCAGCCGGCATTCCAACGGATAGTCTTTACTCGCCTCGACGACTTCCGCATTGCGGCTTGGGCTGTACGACGAAGCCCAGGCGTAATCCGTTTCCGACCGAGCTTCGGCGATGGTCATTCTTAACGGATTGTGCGCCATCGCAAACGGCGCGAAATCCAGCCAGTGTTTCGGCCGGATCAGTCGACCAGCCTTTTCCAGCCGGTCATAGAGCGGCGTCGCAGGGAACGGTGTCAGTTGTCCGAAAACGGGTAGTCCGGGTGGCCACGAGCGAATCTCATCCAACGTACGCTTCGCGATGCCCGGCGTGTCGTTATCCATACCGAAGATGAACGAAGTGATCGCGTAGACGTTTCGTTTAGCAAGTCTTTCCAGAACGGCGCCATACTCCGACGGCTTACTAAAATTCTTATTCACGTCAGCCATGTTGGCGGGATCGATTGATTCCATGCCGATGAATACCCAACGACCTCCCGAGTCAGCAACGAGATCCACCAGCTCTTCGTCGCGCAACAGGTTCGCACTAATCTGAGCGACCCATGGAACCTGCGCCTTGGCGGCGATGATGTCTCTCAACAGCGACTTCGTGCGTTTGATATTTATCGCGAGATTATCATCAATGAAGAAGACGGCAATTTGACCATGCTCGCGCCGAGCACGCGCTTTGAGCCGCAACAGCTCTTCAACAACGCTCTCGTTGGTGCGGAAGCGAATCGAATCACCAAAGAAACCCGTCACGGTGCAAAACTCACAACCATACGGGCAGCCGCGACCAGTCTCGACGGGCACGATATGAAACGCGCCCCAACCGCTTCCAAGTTTCAATAGGTACGGTCGCAGGAATTTTGGAATCAGATTGAACTGATCGAGATCGAGTGTTTCCCATGGCACCGAAGGATACGGCTGCAACGTCGGCTTACGATCAACTCCTTTTGCATCTCGCTCGGGCTGGTAGATTTCTTTTAGTTCACCCCGGGCAGCATCGCTCACGATCAGTGGCCACGTTTCATCGGCCTCGCCGAGCGCAACTGCATCGGCATGTCGCGGTCCACCACCGTGTCCGAGCGCTTCGTCCGGAACTTCTGTGACGTGTGGTCCACCGAAAACGACTGGCACACCGATCGACCGTATCGCATCAGCCACGCGGTAAGCTTTCGCAATCATGCGGGTCATGGCGCCGATGCCAACCAGGTCGATTTTTTCGTTCCTCATGAAGTCAACTAACTCATCATCGGTAAGCGCGCGGGCATTGCCGTCGATGAGCAACACCTCGTGCTCGGGAGGTGTCAGCGCCTGAAGCAAGAACATCCACAGGTGTGGCATGAAGTTGCGAGTTACCCCGTTGTCGGGGTTATAGAGAAGTATTCTCAATATGTTTTCTCGACTAAGTTGCTCTTTTTACCGACGGACGATTGAGGTTTTGTTGCTTAGGAAGGAGCCGCACAGCTATTAAGAATGAGTAAACGGCACATCCTGACTAAATTAAGCAGGTGGACTATAACAGAAAACCTGGAGGTTGTGACCTTTAATCACTGCATGAGTGGTGTCTTAAACTGCGGTATCTATGCAACTCTGCGTACCTCTCTGCGCCTCTGCGGTAGATTCCCGCGGGAAAGCGATCAACCGCAGAGCGCCGAGACCGCGCAGAGTACGCATCAGAGCGGCTGCTTCATTTTGATTTTCGCTCGCTGTAGATCGGCTCAAAGGCGCGAGTCGTGTGCTCGGTCACGCTCGGCAAGGGTTCGGGCAGCGCTCGCGGCTGTCCTTCATACAGCTCTTTCGTGGATTGCTCCCTTGATTGGATGGCATCGGCTGTTTGTTCAGCTCCACGCTTGCGAACCAATAACTTCCAAATAAACACGCCTTCGACGAGCAGCATTATCACGAAGCTCAGCGATGTGAAACCGAGAATCGGCCCCTCACGCAAGCCAACCATTTTCATCGCCATCATCAGGAACATGATGGCTACAAAGCCAAAAACCAACACCGCTACCATCGCCCATACGAGGGATTCAGGTTTCACCTCGGATAACTTGAGGGCGTTGTGGTCTTCCACCGTCAACTTTGCGCCACAATGATTACAGTAGCTTAAGCCTCGCACCGTAGCCACGCCGCAAGATGAGCAGTACATCCTCGTCCACCTCCTGAAAACCAGTACGTAACGAAGGCAGTTAAGTTCAACAACGTTCCTCAGAGAACGTGGTGGCAAGAATCACTCGTATCTCAGCGTCTCCAACGGATCGACTCTCGTGGCGCGTCGCGCTGGTAAATAACAGGCGAGCAGAGTCACGCCCACCAATAGCGCGGTCACGACGACGGTGGTGAGGGCATCGGTTGTCGTCAGGCCAGTCAACATACTCGACAACACTCGCGCCACTGCCAGCGACGCCGGTATACCAATGACGACGCCAATCAGAACCAGCTTCATGCCGTGTCGCAGCACGAGCGTCACAACGTTGTGCGCCTGTGCTCCGAGCGCCATGCGAATTCCGATCTCGCGTGTGCGTTGGACCACCAACCATGCCATAACACCATAGAGCCCGATCACCGCCAGCATTAGCGCCAACGTGCCGAGCGCGGTCGCTCCGTGTGACGCCGCAGACATAATGGCCTGTTCTCGGGCGATTTTCTCTTCAAACGTGCGCACCCATAGTCGCAGCACAGGCTCGACCGCATAAGCCTCACGCCGAGCAAGTTCTTTCAGCCCCTCTGCCTCCATCGTTGTACGCACCAGCAATCTCGTATCCATTTCGCCGACCGAAGCGCCCGGAACATAGACGAGGAGCGACGGTGTTTCGCCGGATCGATAGATCTGATTGTCACGTGAAACGCCGACTACTTCAGCCGAAGAAAAGATGACCTCGGTCCCACCATCGCGTAGTGGTTGCTCTATGCGTAACAACTTTCCGAGCGCACTCTGGCCAGGCCAAAGATTACGCGCTGTCGATTCACTGACGATGAGCACCGGCGCACGTGCGTTCACCTCGTCCGCCGTGAACCCGCGTCCAAGAACGAGCGGCGTCCCGATCGTGTCGAGATACGTCGATGGAATTCCTTCGAACGGCACGCGGGAGAACTGGTTTGCACCGCCACCACCCTGGTCCAACAACGTGACAACGGCGTGGCCGTTAAACTCGCGGTCAAGGCTGACACTCTTCACACCCGGCAGCGCCGCGAGACGCGTCATCAGTTGTTGCTGAAAGACCTTCGCGCGTTCAGCGTCATAACCGCTTAACTCGAGGCTATATTCGACCGAGAGAAGGTTCTTTGCTTCGTAACCCGGATCGGCCGTCAAATTGAGTTGGACGCTACGCAGTAACAGTCCGGCCGGAATCAGCAGCACAAAACAGATCGCAACTTGAGCAACAACAAGCGCGCTGCTCAATCGCGATCGCGCTGAGCGGCCCGTAGCCGTCGCGCCTTCCGACTTGACCACTCCAATCAGATCGGGGCGCGTGGCGCGCAACGCTGGAATGAGTCCAAACGCGACACCGCTCAACAACGCAAGCCCAAAAGAATAAGCGAGCACGCGCCAATCGGGTGAGAGATCGATGTTGAGCCGCATCATCTCGGCGCCGCCGTAGCGCACAAAGATCACCGACAGACACAGATTAAGACTCCACCATGCAAGCAACACTCCAGCGACACCACCGACAACGCTCAGCAACAGACTCTCGGTCAGTAACTGTCTAACCAATCGCCAACGAGTTGCGCCCAGGCACAGTCGAACACCGATCTCCTTCTGTCGCGTGATCGCTCTCGCGAGTTGCATGTTCGCGATATTGAAGCAGGCGATCAGCAGGATAAGTCCGGTAGCCCCGAGCACCATACCGATAAGCATCCACGCTTCAATCGGGACTTTCATGTCGTTGATGGGATCGACGGCGATTGATTCCCGGGGCGCTGTGCTCGAGTCGGTGTCGAGCCGGCCCCACAGAACATTCATCTCGGCGCGAGCTTCAGGTGCGGTCCTTCCCGGTTTGAGACGCGCGTATATGCTGAGCCATGGAAAGTCGCGGCCGCCGTACCAATCTCTCTTTTCGGGAGCGACGGTTTCAAAACGGTCCGTGGCCATCGCCGCACGCATCGCGAGTGGCAGCCACACGTCGGGCATCTCATGTCTGAGACCAACGAACTCCGGATGGGTTATCCCGACGACTGTGAAAGCTTTTCCGTTTAGCTTTATGCTGCGGCCAACAAGCTGTGGATCGCCGCCAAAACGCCGCTGCCAGAAGCCATGAGTCAAAACGACGACCGCGTCTCGACCGGGAACAGTGTTCTCGTCGGCTGTGAAGAAGCGTCCGAACTGCGTGCTACCGCCAAGCGTCGCGAAGTAGTTTTCTGAAACGAAGTTTCCAAAAATCTCTTCAGGGTCGCTGTTCGGTCTATTTTCTCCGAGAAGAAAATGTTCCTCTTCGAACACGGCTATCACATCGGAGAACGATTGGTTGTGATCGCGAATGTAGGAGTAGTCGGGAAATGAAAACCGGTCGCCTCGACTTGAGCCTTCTTCGAAAGTGAGGCGCACAACCGACTCGGGTTCCTTGACCGGTAACGGCCGCAGCAGGATGTTGAAGACACTGAAGATTGCAGCGTTCACCCCAATCCCAAGCGCGAGCGTCGCGAGAACGACCACGGTGAAGCCCGGTCGTTTCCATAAACTTCGAAGGCTATAGCGTAAATCTTGAAACATATCTGTACCTTTAAGAGTCTGTGTGCTTTTGCGGCTCAAGTCAGTAAACGACTCGACAGTCTTCGGCATTAACAACGATCCGGGA